>JBOGFV010000040.1:0-6862 GCA_050743525.1 Acidimicrobiales bacterium | reverse complement strand
ATGCCATTCTCTCCCGGACGCAGATCCCGCCGGACCGAATCGACGACGTCGTCCTCGGCCAGTGCTATCCCAACGGAGAGGCGCCCGCGATCGGCCGGGTCGGCGCACTGGACGCCGGCCTCCCGGTGCAGGTGCCCGGACTGCAGCTCGACCGCCGGTGCGGCTCGGGGCTGCAGGCCGTGCTCGAGGCCGCGATGCAGGTGCAGACGGGCGTGGCCGACGTCGTCATCGCCGGCGGCGCGGAGTCGATGAGCCAGGCCGAGCTGTACTCCACCGGCCTGCGCTGGGGGGCGCGCTCGGGCGGCGCGATGCTGGAGGACCGCCTCGTCCGCGGACGGGTGACCGCCGGCGGGTTCAACTATCCGGTGCCGGGCGGGATGATCGAGACCGCCGAGAACCTGCGCCGCGAGTACAAGATCGGGCGCGAGGAGCAGGACCAACTGGCCCTGCGCTCACACCAGCGGGCGGTGGCGGCCCAGACCGAGGGCCGGTTCAAGGACGAGATCGTCCCGGTCACGGTGACGAGCCGGGCCGGCGACACGGTCGTCGACACCGACGAGCACCCCCGGGCCGACACGACCCTCGAGGCGCTGGCCAAGCTGCGGCCGGTCCGCCAGCGCGAGGACCCGGAATCGACCGTGACGGCCGGCAACGCCAGCGGGCAGAACGACGGGGGGGCGGTCTGCATCGTGACCACGCCCGAGAAGGCCGCCGAGCTCGGCATCCGGCCGTTGGCCAAGCTGCGCTCGTGGGCCGTCGCCGGGGTGGCCCCCGCCACCATGGGCATCGGCCCGGTCCCGGCGACCGCCAAGGCGCTCGAGCGGGCCGGCCTCACCATGGCCGACATGGACCTGGTGGAGCTGAACGAGGCCTTCGCCGCCCAGGTCCTGGCGGTGACCCGCGAGTGGGGGTTCGCCGAACGGGACTTCGAGCGGCTCAACGTGAACGGCTCGGGGATCTCGCTCGGCCACCCCATCGGGGCGACCGGGGCCCGGATCCTGGCCACGCTGTTGCGCGAGATGGACCGTCGCGGGGCGGCGTTCGGGCTCGAGACGATGTGCATCGGCGGCGGCCAGGGGCTGGCCGCCGTGTTCGAAGCGATCGGATAGGCCCGCCGCTCGGCCTGGTCGATCCTCGAAGCCGGGCGCAGTTGACCGCCACAACGTCGACAGCCAGGAGAAGGCGGTCAGGCCGGGCCGGGCCCCCGGTCGCCCGGTCTCGGGTCCGAGAGCAGGCTAGACAGGGAGCAAACTGACCGGGAGGTGGAGTTGACGATCGAGCTCCCAGTGACCTACCCGGGCATCAGCGCTCAAGGCTTCGCCCACCCCGCTGACCGGGCCGCAGCGGCGGCCATCCGAACGGTTCCGGGGCTTGACAGAGTGATCAAGCTCATCAGCGAGCACGGTTACGAACGAAGGATGCGACAGCTCCTGCTGGGCAACTCGGTTCGGCTGGGTGACGATCAGCTTCCGGCCGTCTGGTCGATTCAGCAGCGTTGCGCCAGCGTCCTCGACATCGAGCCATGCCCGAAGCTCTACGTCACGCAGGAACCGGTCGGAAACGGGCTCACGATCGGGACGAAGGAGCCACTCACGCTGGTGAGCTCCGGCCTCGTTGGCTCCTATACCGAAGATGAGCTGAAGGCGGTGCTCGCGCACGAGATGGGGCACGTGCTCGCCGATCACGTCGGCTTGTTGACGACCCTCCAGCTGGTCCAGATGATTCTCCGCGGCGTCATCCGGACCGTGCCCTTCGCCGGTGTGCCCTTGATGGCGCTCTACTTGGCCTTGCTCGAATGGTCCAGGGCCGCCGAGCTGACGTCGGACCGGGCGAGCGCCATCGTCACCGGGGAGCCGCTGCTCGTCTGCCGCACCTTGATGCGGATCGCCGGGGGTCCGGTCGAGGGCCTCGATCTCGACGCCTTCATCCGCCAAGCGACCGAATACGAGGGCGAATCGGATCCATTTGTTCGGTACTCCCGCTTCTTCCCCGAGATCACGACCACCCATCCGTTCCCGGTCCGGCGGGTTCAGGAGCTCGTCGCGTGGGTGAGCGCTGGTGAACTTGATCGGATCCGAGCTGGCGGTTATCTCCGGCGGGGCCAGGAACCCCCGACGTCGGCAGAATTCGACCTGGCCTTTCAGCACTACCGGAGCCGCTTCTCGACGATCATCGATCGAGCTGGCGATGGGATCTCGACCGTCTTTGATCGCGTCTCGACGTGGCTCGGTGGCAACGGCCACGAAGAAGCCGATCCGGGTTCCGGCGAGGAGGGCCCCTAGCTCCCCCGCCCGGATGGATCAGGGCTTTGAAGCTTGACGGGCTCGCTTCAGCCGTCGGCGGCGGCGCCGAGGGCCTGGCGGGCGATGATCACCTGTTGGATCTGGCTCGTCCCCTCGAAGATCCGGTAGAGGCGGGCGTCGCGGTAGAAGCGCTCGACCGCAACGCCGCGCATGTAGCCGGCCCCGCCGTGGATCTGCACCGCCCGGTCGGCCACGCGGCCCAGCATCTCCGAGCAGAAGTACTTGGCCGCCGAGGGCCCGAGCTTGCGGTCCGTGCCGGCGTCGAAGGCCCGGGCGACCTCGAGGGTCAGGCTCTTGCCGGCGAGGTGCTCGGTCACCGAATCGGCGATCAGGCCCTGGATGAGCTGGAAGCTGGCGATGGGCCGGCCCGACTGCCTGCGCTCCTGGGCGTAGCCGACCGACTCGTCGACGAGCCGACCGGCCAGCCCGACGCAGCAGGCCGCCATGTGGGCCCGCCCGTGGGCGAGGCACCGCATCGCCGTCGCGTAGCCGTTGTCAACGCCCTCCTCGCCGCCGATGAGGGCGGGCCCGTCGACCCGCACGTCGTCGAAGAACACCTCGGAGGTCCAAGCGCCGCCCTGCCCCATCTTCTTGTCCTTGGGCCCGACCTCCAGCCCCGGAACGTCGCGGGGGACGAGGAAGGTGGAGATGCCGCGGGTCGCCTTGCCGGTCGGATTGGTGCGGGCGAACACCATGAACACATCGGCGATCGGCGCGTTGGTGATGTAGCGCTTGGACCCGTTCAGCACCCAGGTCTCCCCGTCACGCTCGGCGCTCGTGGTGAGCGTCGAGGGATCGGAGCCGGCCTCGGTCTCGGTGAGCGCGAACGAGGCGGTCAGCTCGCCCGAGGCCAACTTGGGCAGCCACTCCTTCTTCTGCTCCTCGGTGCCGCCCTCCAGCAGCACGTGGCCGGCGATGCCGTTGTTGGTGCCGAACATGGATCGGAGCGCCGGGGCGGTGTAGCCGAGCTCGAAGACGAGCTGGACCTCCTCCTCCATGTTGAGCCCGAGGCCCCCGTACTCCTCGGGGATGGCGAACCCGTACAGGCCCATGTCCTTGGCACTCTGTCGGATGTCGTCCGGGACCTCGTCGCGCTCGTCGATCTCGTTCTCGGCTGGCACCACCCGGTCCCGGATGAACTCCCGGGTCACCGAGACGATCTCGGCGAAGTCCGCGCTGTTCACGGGCGCTCCTCTCGACTCGGTGCAGCGACGTTGCCAGCACCGGCGGCCCCAGAATACGTTTTCAGTCCCGGGGCTAGCCTGGCCGCCCAGGTCGGGCCCGCACCAAGGTGCCGGGCGACGCGCGAGGAGGATGCTGATGGCGGAGGATTGGAGCTTCCCGGTCGAGGCCGGCCACATCATGATGTTCGCCCGGTCGGTCGGCGACCCGAACCCCGTGTACTACGACGAGGAGGCGGCCAAGAAGACCGAGGTCGGGGGGATCATCGCCCCGCCGACCTTCGTGCAGGCGAGCGCCCAGTTCAACCCGGACTACTTCCTACGCCCGACGATCGGGAAGCTCTGGTTCGGGTCCGGGAAGAACCCGACCGGATCGGGCGCCAAGGCCCCCGAGGCCCCGGCGGGCGGCGGCGGCGGCGGGGGTGGTGGCGGGAGCGGAGGCGTCGGCCTTCACGCCGAGCAGCACTTCGAGTACCACCGGCCGCTGCGGGCCGGCGACGTGCTGACCGGCACCAACAAGCCCGGCAAGAGCTGGGAGCGGGAGGGCCGCTCCGGCCACCTGCAGTTCAGCGAGAACATCACCGAGTGGCGCGACGCCGACGGCAACCTCGTCGTCACCGCCCGCGGGGTCGGGGTCCGCACGGCCGGGCCCGCCCCCAAGACCGAGGAGAAGTCCGAGTAATGGCCCTGTCCGCATCGAGCCTCAAGGTCGGCGACAGCCGCACCGAGGTGGTCGCAGAGAACCTGTCCAGGACCCAGATCGTCCAGTACGCGGGCGCCTCCGGCGACTACAACCCGCTGCACTCCGACGAGGTCTACGTCACCAAGGTGGCGGGGTTCCCGACCGTGTTCGCGCACGGCATGCTCACCATGGGCTTGACCGGGCGCATCCTCACCGACTGGGTCGGCGCCGAAGCGCTCCTCTCCTATGGCGCCCGCTTCCAGAAGCAGGTGTGGCCGGGCGACACGCTCACCGCCACCGCCACGGTGGAGGCGATCGAGGACGGCCAAGACGGCAAGGTTGCCTCGTTCACGGTCTCGACCGTCAACGAGGCTGGCGAACCGGTCCTGTCGGCGACTGCCTCGGCCCGGCTCGACCCCTAGATTTGAGCCGGCACGACGGCGGTGGTCGGCTCTGCGGCCGCCACCGGCCGGCCGCACTCCGGGCAGAACCGCGCACCGTCGGGAGCGCCGTGCCCGCACCCGCCCGCCTCGGGGGCCGGGACGACGGTCAGCTCACGCAGGCGGTTCCACCCGGCGAGCGCGAGCAGGACGAAGCCGGCCGCCGCAATGGCCGACACGATGGGGACGCCCACCCGCACCCCGGTGAGCGACTCGTCCGGGCCGAACACGACCCCCGCGACCACCGCCGCTGCGACGTATGACCCCGCGAGCGTCCCGATCCCGGCCAGGAGCTCGGACAAACGGCGGGTCACGATGAGGCCGCGCCGACGGGCGAAGAACAGGGCCTCGGCAATGGCGGCGAGCCCGAGCGCCCACAGCACCGAGGTGGCGATCGCGAGGCCCTGATCGGTGATGGACGCGTCCGGCAACCCAATCGCGACGGCGAGCACGACGAGGCCCGCGCCGGCCAGCAGCCACAGGGCGGCCTGGCGAACGAGGCCGCGCTCGGCCTCCTCGATGAGGGAGCGACGGGCGGCCTTGGTGACGCACAGGGCGGCCCACCCGCCGACGCCGACCGCGGCGACCACGTTGGCCCCCTCTGACCCGCCCGGCGAGGCGGCCGCTGACACCAGGAGCCCGATCATGATCAGCATCGTCGAGGCGGCCGCGGCGCCGGCCTCCCAGGCCTCGGCCCACCGGCGGCGCAGCACCGAGGCACCCAGCACCCAGCCGATGCCAACCACGGCCAGCCCGAGGGCCACCGCGGCCAGCCACGAGCCGGCGGTGAGAAGGTCGTTGGCGGTGCGGACCCGGCCCGGCCCACTCAGGACCGCGAACCCGATGGCGGCGAGCGCCTTCGACAGCGCCAGCAGCAGGGCGGCCGGCACGGCCAGGGCGATGGCGGTCCGGGAGCGGATGATCTCGATCAAGGTCCCCCCAGGGTCACGGGGCGTTCGGCCCCGACTGTACCGTCGCCTCACACCTCGTAGGGGCGGCCACGGACGTTGTGCACGGTCACCATGGCGACCACCGCCCCGGCGCACAGCAACCCGCCGGCGATCTCGAGCGAGGTATGGAGGCCCGATCCGAAGGCGTTGTAGGCGGCGTTGACCACCTTGGCCGCGATCTTGGCCACCGCGGCGTTCTTGGAGTGCTCGGCCCGGCCGGCCGCCCCCGAGGACAGGCCGCCGCCCGTCACCGCGTTGAGCACCAGGCTCTGGAAGCTGGGCGGGATCCCGATCGCCTTCAAGCGGGTGGCCAGCCCGCCGGTCAGGCGGGCGTTCACGATCGAGCCGAGGATCGCGACCCCGAACACCGCACCGAGCTCCCGGCTGGTGTTGGTGGCCGACGCGGCCATGCCCGATCGCTCGGGCGGCACGACGGTGAGCGGGGTCGAGGTCATGGGGACCAGCGCGATCCCGAAGCCGATCCCGGCGATCGGCAGGACCCACCCGAGCGTCGAGAAGCCGATGGTGGGGTCGAGCACCGCGCCCGTCGCGAGCACCCCCGCCGCCGCCAAGAGGCATCCGACCGTCATGGGGATCCGCGGCCCCATCCGGGCCACCCACGGGCCGGCCACGATCGACGAGAGGACCAGGCCGGCCGCCATCGGCAGGAAGTCGATGGCGGTCTGGTACGCGGACGCGTTTGCCACCACCTGGAGGTACAGCGCGGTGAAGAAGAAGATGGAGAAGATCCCGAAGTACGCCGCGAAGGCCACGAAGTTCGACCCGGCCATCGGCGGCCGCGCGAAGAGGGCCGGGTCGAGCATCGGGCTCCGGACCTTTCGCTCCACCAGCACGAAGACGATCGCGGCGACCCCGGCCAGCGCGAACAGCAGGATGATCCACCACGTCGCGTAGCCGGACTGCTCCCCCTGGATCACCGCGAACGCCCCGGCGGCCAGTGCCAGCGCGCCGAGGCCGATGCCGGGGAGGTCGATCCGTCGCCCCTCGGGATCGGCCGTCTCGGGCACGAAGGCGAGGGACATGCCGAAGGCCACCACCCCGACGAAGAGGTTGAACCAGAAGATGTCGCGCCACGAGCCGACGCCGACCAGGACGCCGCCGATCACCGGCCCGAGGGCGAGGGCGAGGCCCGACACTGCGGCCCAGACCCCGAGCGCGTCGGCTCGGGTCGCCCGATCGGGGTAGACGTGGCGGATCACCGAGAGCGTCCCGGGCTCGGAAGCCGCCGCGCCGACTCCCATGATCACCCGCCCGGCAATCAGCCATCCGGAGCTCGGTGCAGTGG
>JBOGFV010000039.1:0-6364 GCA_050743525.1 Acidimicrobiales bacterium | reverse complement strand
ACGGCCGCCACCGCGGCGGTCCCCGCCCCGATGAAGGGGTCGAGCACCACGTCGCCCTCGTAGGTGAACAGGTCGATGAGCCGGCCGGGCAGCTCGACCGGGAACGGCGCCGGGTGCCCGACCCGGGTGGCGCTCTCCGGGGCCATCTCCCACAGGTCGGTGGTGGCTTCCAAGAACTCGTCACGCGAGATCGTCGAGGTCGAGGGCAGCCCGCGCTCGAGGCGCTTCTCGGGCCGGATGGCCCGGTCGAACCGGCCCTTGCTCGCGATCACGACCCGCTCGGTGATGTCGCGCAGCACCGGGTTGCTCGGTCGCTGGAACGTGCCCCACGCGCACGAGCCGCCGGCGGCGCGCCCCTTCCACCACACCACCTCGCCCCGGAGCAGGAGGCCGAGACCCTCCAGCACCGCGGTCACGTCCCCAGCCAGCGATCGATAGGGACGCCGACCCAGGTTGGCGACGTTGACGGCGATACGGCCACCCGGCTCGAGGACCCGCCTGCACTCGGCGAACACGTCGCGGAGCAGCTCGAGGTACTCGACGTAGGTGCCCGGCACCCCGTTCTGACCCATGCCCTCCTCGTACTCCTTGCCCGCGAAGTAGGGCGGCGAGGTGACGACCAGGGCGACCGAGTTGGACTCGACAGTGGCCATGTCGCGAGCGTCGTGGTGGTAGACGACGTCGACCCGCGTGTTCAGGTTGACCGTCTCGTCGTCGGAGATCTCCGGTTCGACGAACCGCCGGTAGAAGCCGGAGGCGTCGTGGCTCTCGCGCCGCGACGAGCCGAAGGCTGCGGTGGCGGTGGGCTTCCGGGTCCGGCGGCCCGGCGCGCCGAGCGTGGTCACTCGACGAAGCGCCGGGGCCTGGGCAGTCGGCGCAGGTACTCCGACATCGCCCGGACCACCAGCTGGTTGACCGACACCCCCTCGTCGTCGGCGGCCCGGCGCAGCTCGTCACGCATCCGCGGGCTCAGCCGGAGGGCGGTGGTGACCCGCGGCTCGTCGTAGATCCGGGGGCGGCCCATGCGGGCGACACTAACGATCGGCTGCGACCATTTCGCGGATACCGCGCGCACAAACGACGCGGTCAGCGGGCCGGTCAGGCGGTCCGGTCCAGCGCGATCACCGGGATCACCCGGTCGGTCTTCTCCTGGTACTCGGCGAAGCCCGGATACAACTCGGCCTGCTTCGCGTAGATGCGGTCGCGCTCGGCCCCGGTGATGACCCGGGCCGTCGCATCGAACCGCTCGGTTCCCATCTCGACGCCCACCGTCGCGTTGGCGACCAGGTTGTGGTACCAAGCCGGGTTGGTGGGGGCCCCGGCCTTGGACGCGAACACGTGGACGTCGCCGTCCTCGGCCAGGTACATCATCGGGTTCACCCGGCTCTGGCCGGTCTTGGCCCCGGTGGTGGTGAGGAGGAGGACCGGGGCACCCTCGAAGGGGCCGCCGACCCGGCCCTCGTTGGTCCGAAACTCCTCGATGATCTTGGCGTTCCAGTCGTTGACCTCGGACATCGGGACCTCCCGGCTTCGTCGCGGGCCGTCGCAGGCGGACGGACGGGTCCAATTCAACCGTGCTACGAAGAGGGTTCGAGCGCGACAGCCGGGGGGACGCGATGGGCCAGGTGGAGACGGTCAGGGGCCCGATCGACACGGCCGACCTGGGGACCACGCTCATGCACGAGCACGTCTTCGTGCTGACGGCCGATGTCCAGGCCAACCTGCCCGAGCCCTTTGACGAAGAGGCCCGGGTGGCCGAAGCGGTGACCAAGCTCACCTCGCTGTCCGCACTGGGCGTCCGCACCATCGTGGACCCGACCGTGATCGGGCTCGGACGCGACATCCCGCGGATCGCGCGCATCAACGAGCAGGTTGACATCAACATCGTCGTGGCCACCGGCATCTACACCTACGACTCGGCTCCCTTCTACTTCCGGTTCCGGTTCCCCCAGGACGGTCGCGACCCGATGACCGACCTGTTCGTCCACGACATCAACGAGGGGATCGTGGACACCGGGGTGAAAGCCGCCTTCCTCAAGTGCGCCGTCGACGCGCCCGGGCTGACCGCCGACGTCGAGCGGATCCTCCGGGCGGTCGCCGCCGCGCACCGCATCACCGGCGTGCCGATCACCGTCCACACCCACCCCGAGTCCAAGCAGGGCCTCGAGGTGGCCCGGGTGCTCGAGGAGGAGGGGGCCGACCCGGCCCGGGTGGTGCTCGGACACAGCGGTGACACCGGGGACCTCGACTACCTGTCCGGCTTGGCCGACCGGGGCTACCTGCTCGGGATGGACCGGTTCGGGATCGACCTCGAGGTCACGGCCGAGCAGCGGGCCAACACCGTCATAGAGATGTGCAAACGCGGGTACTCCAAACAGATGGTCCTGTCCCACGACGCGTCGTGCCGGCTCGACTGGCTGGATCACTCGGCCCTGCCGATGGTGCTGCCCAACTGGCACTACGAGCACATCCACCGCAACGTGATTCCGTCGCTCAAAGATGGCGGGGTCACCGACGAGCAGCTCGATGACATGCTGGTCGGCAACCCGCGGCGCTACTTCGAGGCGGCGGCGGCCTGAGCACCGCTTTGGGGCCCGCCGAGGCGCTTCGCCGCATCGCCTTCCTGCTGGAGGCGGACGGGGCCGAGACCTACAAGGTGCGGGCGTTCCGCAACGCCGCCGGCACCGTCGACGCGGTCGATCCCGAGGAGCTGCGCCGGCTGGCTGGATCGCGCCGGCTCGAGACCTTGGAGGGGATCGGCAAGAGCACGGCCCAGGTCATCGCCGAGGCGCTGGCCGGCGAGGTTCCGGCCTACCTGGCCGAGCTGGAGGGCCGGGAGCGCTCGATGC
Organism: Acidimicrobiales bacterium; assembly: GCA_050743525.1. Lineage (GTDB taxonomy): Bacteria > Actinomycetota > Acidimicrobiia > Acidimicrobiales > RAAP-2 > Palsa-461. The sequence continues at coordinate 3,515 of JBOGFV010000039.1, read as the reverse complement.
CCGAGCCGGTGGCCGGGGCCGAGCTGTTGGCGGCGCTCAGGGGCGACTGTCACAGTCACTCCAACTGGTCCGACGGGGGCAGCCCGATCGACGAGATGGCCAGGGCCGCCGCCGAGCTGGGCCGGGACTACCAGGCCCTGACCGACCACAGCCCCCGGCTGACCGTCGCCCACGGCCTCAGCCCCGACGATCTGCGCCGCCAGCTCGGCGTGGTGGCCGAGCTGAACGAGGAGCTGGCCCCGTTCCGGCTCCTGACCGGGATCGAGGTCGACATCCTGGACGACGGCCGGCTCGACCAGGACCCCGGCCTCCTGGCGGAGCTCGACGTCGTGGTGGCGAGCGTCCACTCCAAGCTCCGGATGGAATCGGCGCCCATGACCAAGCGGATGGTGGCCGCCGTCGAGAGCCCCCTGGTCGACATCCTCGGCCACTGCACCGGGCGGATCATCCGGGGACGGGGCCGGCCCCAGTCGACCTTCGACCACGACGCAGTGTTCCGGGCCTGCGCCGCGACCGACACGGCCGTCGAGATCAACTCGCGCCCCGACCGCCGGGACCCCCCGAAGGACCTGCTGGAGCTGGCCGCCTCGTTCGGCTGCCGCTTCTCGATCGACTCCGACGCCCACGCACCGGGCCAGCTCCTGTGGCTCTCCTTCGGCTGCGAGCAGGCCGCCGAGGCCGACATCCTGGCCGAGTCGATCGTCAACACCGCCGGCCTCGACGACTTCCTGGCCTGGACGGCCGGCCACCAGTGAGCCGGCCGCTCGTCACCCCAGGTTGCGATTAGAAATCGAGCCCGGGGGTAGGTTGCGGTTGACCCGCGCCCCGCCCCAACCCAAGGTGCCGATGACCGTGTCCACCGAGCTGATCCAGGGCGGGACCCATGTGGTGCACTTCTACGACCATGACGCGGGGCTGGCCCGGCTGGTCGGCGACTACCTCGGCACCGGGCTCGTCGCCGGGGAAGGCGCCGTGCTGGTGGCCACCCCGGCCCACCGGGAGGCGATCGAGGCCCACCTGGCCGGATCCGGGATCGACGTGGCGGCCGTCGTCGCGGCCGGCTCGCTCTGCTCGCTGGACGCCGAGGCGACCATGGCGCGGTTCCTCGTCGACCACCGGCCCGACGTCGGCCGCTTCGAAGCGGCGGTCGGCGGGATCATCCGGCGGGCCGGGCGGGGCGAGCGCCGGGTCCGGGTCTTCGGCGAGATGGTGGCGGTCCTCTGGGAGGCGAACCGGGTCACCGCGGCCATGGAGCTCGAGTCGCTCTGGAACGGGCTGATCGCCCGATCCTCCTTCTCCCTCCTGTGCGCGTACCACTGCGCCTCCATCGGCGCCGATGCCCAGGCGCTCGAGCACCTGTGCAGCCTGCACTCGGCGGTCCTCGGCAGCTCGCCATGCGGCGAGCGGGTCGAGGTCGAGGTGGCCAGCCGGCGGTTCGACGGCGAGCCCACCGACTCGGGCCGGGCCCGGAATTTCGCGGTCGAGGCCCTTGATCGAATCGGAAGGGGCGCCATGGCCGACAACGTCGCCCTGGTCGTGGCCGAGCTGACCACCAACGCCATCGTCCACGCCCGCTCGGCGTTCACCCTCACGATCTCGACCCGGGAGGAGCGGGTGCGGGTGGCGGTGCGCGACACCAGCCCGGCGGCGCCCGATCTCGGTCGGCCGGCCGCCCTGGAGCCACGAGGCCGGGGCCTCCGGCTGGTGGCGGCGCTCTCGTCCAACTGGGGTGCCGAGCTCGATGGGGCCGGCAAGGTGGTCTGGGCCGAGCTCTCGCCCTGAGGATCTGGCGGCCTCCATGGTCGCCATCGAGCTCGGCTCGGTCGCCGGCTCGATCTGGCAATCTGGGCCCTCGCCGTTGCGAGGGAGGTCCGATGTCCGAAGCCGAGCGCGTCGTCTGCACGATCATCGACGGAGTCGCCGACGTGCGCCTCAACCGTCCGGAGAAGCGCAACGCGCTGGACAACGCCATGTTCCGGGCGCTCGTCGAGACCGGTGAGCGGTTGAAGGAGGACGCCTCGGTCCGGGCGGTGGTGCTGTCCGGTGAGGGCAAGGCGTTCTGCGCCGGCCTCGACTTCTCGTCCTTCCAGGCGATGATCACCGAGGCGCCGGCCCCGGCCCGGGACCCCGACTCGGTCCGCTCGCTCGGCGATCGCAGCGACGGGCGCAAGACCAACCTCGGCCAACAGGCCGCCTACGTATGGACCGAGATGCCGGTCCCGGTCATCGCGGCAGTCCGCGGCCATGCCCTGGGCGGCGGCCTCCAGATCGCCCTCGGCGCCGACCTTCGCTTCGTCACCCCCGACGCCCAGCTCTCGGTGCTCGAGGTCCGCTGGGGGCTCATCCCGGACATGACCGGCACCCACATGCTGCGTCGGCTCCTCCCCCTCGACGTGGCCAAGGAGCTGGTGTGGACCGGCCGGATGGTGTCGGGGACCGAAGCGGTCGAGCTGGGGCTGGCCACCAGGGTGTGCGACGACCCGCTGGCCGATGCCCTCGAGCTGGCCCGGGCGCTGGCCGCCCAGAGCCCCGACGCCCTGCGGGCCGGCAAGCGGCTCCTCAACCAGTCGGGCCTGGTCGGCGACGCGCAGCAGTTCACCGACGAGTCCCGGGAGATGGGAACGCTGATCGGGAGCCCCAACCAGCAGGAGGCGGTGCGGGCATTCCTGGAGCAGCGCGACGCCAAGTTCGTCGACCCGTAGTCACGTGCCCGGCGACGCCGGCCGCGAGCTCGCGATGTTCCCGCTCGCCACGGTGCTGTTCCCCGGCGGCGTGCTCCCGCTGCACGTCTTCGAGCCCCGCTACCGGGCCATGATCGCCGACTGCCTGAAGGGCGACCGGACCTTCGGGGTCGTCCTCATCGCGCGGGGCTCGGAGGTCGGCGGCGGCGACCAGCGCTACGGGGTCGGCACCGAGGCCCGGGTGGAGCGGGCCGCGTCGCTGCCGGACGGGCGCTGGGCGGTCATCGCCACCGGCACCGAGCGCATCGAGGTCGACGAGTGGCTCCCCGAGGACCCCTACCCGAAGGCCCGGGTGCGCCGGCTTCCCGACGCCACGCCGTCGAGCCAGGCCGCGACCGAGCGGGCCACGGCGGCCGTGCGGCGGGTGCTCGGCCTGCTCTCCGAGCTGGGGCAGGCCGTCGGCGACGCCCCGCTCGGCACCGACGTCGACCGGCTCGACGCGCCGGCGCTGGCCTGGCGGCTGTGCGACGCCGCGCCCCTCGGCGCCATTGACCGCCAGCGCCTGCTGGAGCGGGCCGGCGCACCGTCCCGGCTCGAGGCGCTCATCGGCCTGATGGCCGAGATGGGCGACGACCTCCGCAGGATGCTGGCCGAGGGCGGCAGCCCCTGAACGGGGCGCCAGCCCGAACCCTGCCGGTAGCGTCGGCGCCATGTGCCTCCTGGTGGTGATGTCGAGGATGGACCCCGATGCGCCGCTGGTGGTCGCGGCCAACCGCGACGAGAAGCTCGACCGGCCGGCCGTCTCGGCCACCGTCCTCGGGGACTGCCCCCGGG
>JBOGFV010000038.1:0-17763 GCA_050743525.1 Acidimicrobiales bacterium | reverse complement strand
GCGTGGGTGGCGGCCGGGATGCTGGCCCCCGCCAACGAGGCCCACTTCGGGGAGGAGCGCCTGGTCCGTCTGCTCGTCGCTGGCGCGGCGCGGTGGCCGGCGTTCGCAGCAGCGTTGGAGGCCGCGGCGGGCGATCCGATCGGCTTCGAGCCGTCGGGCACCGTGGTCGTGGCGGCGGACCCGTCCGACCGGGCCGCGCTCGACCAGCTGTTGGCCTTCCGCAGCTCGATCGGGCTCGCGTCGGTGCGACTCAGCGCGACCGAGTGCCGCAAGAGGGTCCCGGCGCTCTCTCCTTCTATCTGTGGCGGCGCCGAGGTGCCGGGCGATCACCAGGTCGACAACCGGCGGCTGGTCACCGCGCTCCGCGATGCATGCGACGCCGCCGGGGTCCGCTTCGTGGCCGACCGGGTGAACAGCGTGGAGGTCGTCGCCGGGACCGCCCGGGCCTGGCGAACCGAGCGGGGCGGCCGCGTCGCGGCATCGCAACTCGTGGCGTCGATGGGCTGGCGGACCCCTCTCCTCGGTGGCCTCGCCGAGGGGACCCTGCCCGAGGTCCGCCCGGTGAAGGGGCACGTGCTGCGCCTGGCCGGGACGGCCCCGCTGATCGAGCGGACCGTCCGAGGCCTGGTCAAGGGCCGGACCTGTTATCTGGTGCCCCGACGCGATCACTCCGTGGTCGTCGGGGCCACCGTCGAGGAGATGGGCGAGGACCTCCGGGTGCAGGCCGGAGCCGTCTTCACGCTGCTCGACGACGCTCGGGCGCTGGTGCCGGGGATCGACGAGCTCGAGCTGGTCGAGTGCTCCGTGGGGCTGCGTCCGGGGACCCCCGACAACGCCCCCCGGGTGGGCTGGACCGAGGTGAGGGGCCTGGTCGTGGCGACCGGCCACTACCGAAACGGCATCTTGCTCGCCCCGATCACCGCCGAGGCGGTCACGAGCCTGCTCGACGGGGCGGCGGTCCCGCCCGAGCTCGAGCCGTTCGGCCTGGTGGCCGGGGTCCGCCCATGAGCAGCCCCGAGCCGGCCGCGGTCGAGGTGGTCGTGAACGGCGAGCCGATGGTGGTCCCGGCCACCACGACCTTGGATCGGCTCCTGGCGCTGGCCGGCGTGCCCACGCGGGGGGTTGCGATCGCCTTGGCGGGCGAGGTGGTGCCGCGTTCGGCCTGGCGTCGGACCACGCTCGACCCCGGAGCCCGGGTCGAGATCGTGAGCGCGGCGGCCGGCGGGTGAGGCTTTGTCCAGGTCAGAGGGTCGAGCTCCCCGATTGCAGCCCCGTGTTCAAGTTGAACGAGAATGGACCCTCCATGGCGCCGGTCCCCCGCCGCAGCGGGGGCGTTGGAAAGGACTCAAACATGCGCTTTTCGCTCTCCCGTGCCCTCGCGGGCGCGTTCGCAGTCGGGGGGCTGACCCTGGCGGGGCTCGGCACGGCCGCCGGTGCCGCCGCCACGGCCAAGGGCACCGTCCAGAGCGCCATCGTCGCGACCGAGAGCGCCACGGCGGTGAAGTTCGCGGGCTCCATCACCGAGAAGGGGACGACGATCTCGCTCAACGTCTCGGCCAGCGCGTCGGGCACCGGTCAGGGCACCATCGGCATCGGCAAGGGGATCGCGACCGTCCGATCCGTCGGAGGGATCGTGTACTTCAAGGCCAACACCGCCTTTTGGACCCAGGAGGGTGGCGCCAAGACCGCCCAGGAGTTCTCCGGGAAGTGGGTGAGCACGGCCGCCACCAGCTCGAGCGGGACCTCGCTGTCGGCGTTCTTGAACTCGACCTCGTTCATGAAACAGGTCTTCGGGTCCAAGCTGACCAACTCGGTCTTCGCTTTCGCCGGGGCCGGCAGAGTCGGCGGGAAGAGGACGACGATCATCTCCGGCCACGACCACAAGAACAAGAGCGGTGGCAAGCTCTACATCGCGAGGTCGGGCAAGCCCTACATCCTGAGGATCCTGATCAACGGGAAGTCGGGCACCGGCCAGATCACCTTCTCCAACTACAACCAGCCGGTGACCCCGGCCGTGCCGCCAGGGGCCATCGACCTCGACACCCTCTCGCAGTCGGGCGGCTGAGGGCGGTCGGCGCCGGGGGCTCGGCTTTGGTAGGCCGGTGGCGGTGAGCGACGCCGCGATGGGCCTGTACGAGGCGATCGGGCGGCGTCGCGACGTCCGCGGGGAGTTCACCGGCGCCGCCGTCGACCCGGCCGTGCTCGAGCGGGTGCTCGGGGCGGCCCACTCGGCCCCCTCGGTCGGGCTCACCCAGCCCTGGGACTTCGTCGTGATCGAGGACCTCGAGGTCCGCTCGCGCTTCCGGGACCACGTGGTCAGCGAGCGGGCCCTGTTCGCCGATTCGCTGGCCCCGGGCCTCGCCGGCAAGTTCGCCGACATCAAGGTCGAGGGGGTCCTCGACTCCTCGCTCTCGATCGTCGTCACCTACGACCCGTCCCGAGGCGCCCCAAGCGTGCTCGGCCGCCACGCCATCGCCGATGCCGGGCTCTACTCGGTGTGCCTGGCCGTCGAGAACCTGTGGCTGGCCGCCACCGCCGAGGGCCTCGGGGTCGGGTGGGTCTCCTTCTACCGGGAGCCGTTCCTGGCCGAGCTGGTCGGCCTGCCCGGGGGGATCCGGCCGGTCGCCTGGCTGTGCATCGGGCCGGTGACGCACCTCGAGGCGGTGCCCGACCTCGAGCGACACGGATGGCGCCACCGGGTGCCGCTCGCCGACGTCATGCACCGTGACCGTTGGTGAGCGGGGCCGGCCGTTGCGGCGCGGTGCCATAACCTTCGCCGCCGGGAGGCTGACATGGACCTGCGAGTGTTCACCGAGCCCCAGCAAGGGGCGACCTACTCGGACCTCTTGGCGGTGGCCAAGACCGCCGAGCGGTGCGGCTACGACGCGTTCTTCCGCTCCGACCACTACCTGAAGATGGGCTCGGTCTCGGGCGATCCGGGTCCCACCGATGCGTGGGTGACCCTGGCCGGGCTGGCCCGGGAGACCGACCGCATCCGGCTCGGCACGCTCCTCACCGCCGGCACCTTCCGACTGCCCGGGCCGCTCGCCATCGCGGTGGCCGAGATCGACGACATGAGCGGCGGTCGGGTCGAGCTCGGCCTCGGGGCCGGCTGGTACGAGCAGGAGCACACCGCCTACGGCATCCCGTTCCCCACCCTGGGCGAGCGGTTCGGCCGACTCGAGGAGCAGGTCGAGATCATCACCGGGCTGTGGAGCACCCCGGCCGGCGAGTCCTATTCCTTCGCGGGCCGCCACTACCAGCTGAAGGACAGCCCGGCCCTCCCCAAGCCGGTCCAAAGGCCCCACCCGCCCATCGTGATCGGCGGCCACGGGGCCAAGCGCACACCGGCCCTGGCGGCGCGGTTCGGGTCCGAGCTGAACGTGCCGTTCGGCCCCGTCCCGGTGTGCAAGGCCGCGTTCGACCGGGTCGACTCGGCCTGCGAGGCCGTCGACCGCGACCCCGGGTCGCTGATCCACTCGGCCGCCCAGGTCCTGTGCTGCGGGAAGGACGACGACGAGGTGGCCCGCCGGGCGGCCCGCATCGGTCGGGAGGTCGCCGAGCTGCGCGACCACGGGCTCGCCGGCACTCCCGCCGAGGTGCTGGAGAGGATCGGGGCCTTCGCCGGGATCGGGGTCAGCCGCCTCTACCTGCAGGTCCTCGACCTCGCCGACCTGGAGCACCTCGAGCTGGTCGCCGCCGAGGTGATGCCCCAGCTCGGCGCCTGAATCGGACCCTTGTCGGTCCCGGCAGGGTGAGGGAGAGTAGGCGACCGGTCGCCGCACGGGCGGCCGGGACCCGCGCGGAGGGTTCGAGCTGATGGCGGACACCGAGACGTCCAACGGCCAACACGCCGTCCGCGCCGCCAACGAGCCGAAATGGCTGGACGCGCCCAGGGCCCCGGCCACCGGGTCGCGCCCGGAGCTCCCCGAGTCGACCTTGTACCGCTGGAAGCGGCGGCTCCTCGGCCCCCCGCTCGTCAGCGACGAGCTCTCCGGCGAACGCCTCGGCAAGGGCATCGCCCTCGCCGTCCTCTCTTCCGACGTGATGTCGTCGTGCGCGTACGGCACCGAGTCGATCCTTCGGATCCTGGTCCCGGCGGTCGGGGTCGCCGCCTTCACCCTCGTCACCCCGGCGACCGGGCTGCTCCTCCTCGTCCTCGGCGTGGTCTGCCTCTGCTACCGCCAGGTCGTCAAGACCTACCCAGTGTCGGGCGGCTCCTACGTGGTGAGCCGGGAGAACTTCGGCTACTCGGTGGCCCAGATCCCCGGCGCCGCCCTGTTGCTCAGCTACGTCCTCACCGTCGCGGTGTCGGTGGCCGCCGGGGTCGACGCCGTGATCTCGGCCTTCCCGGTGCTCTCTCCCTACCCCGTCGAGCTGGCCGTGTTCTGCGTGCTCGTGCTCACCTACGGGAACCTCCGGGGCATTCGGGAGGCCGGCAAGGTCTTTGCGGTCCCCACCTACCTGTTCTTCGCGGTCATGGGGGCGCTCATCATCACCGGGATCGTCCGAGTGATCGTCCAGGGCCATCTGCACCAAGGCGCCCTGGCCGCCCATGGCCACGTGGCGGCCGGGAGGGCCGGCGGGGGTCTTCTGCTCGGCGCGTCGCTGTTCATCTTCCTGCGGGCCTTCGCCAACGGCGGCTCGGCGATGACCGGCATGGAGGCGATCTCCAACGCGGTGACCGTGTTCAAGAAGCCCCAGGAGAAGAACGCCCGCACCACCCTCGTGCTCATGGCCTCGATCCTCGGGGTCATGTTTCTGGCTGTGTCGATCTTCGCGGCGCTCACCCACTCGGTGCCCTTCGTGTCGGGCACCCCGACGGTGCTGTCCCAGGTCGGTCGGACCCTCTTCGGCACGAGCGGCGTCGGCCAGTTCGGCTTCTATGCGCTCCAGTTCGGCACCGCTCTGATCCTGATCCTGGGGGCCAACACCAGCTACAACGGATTCCCCCTCCTCGTCAGCTTCATCGCCGAGGACGCCTATCTCCCCCGGCCCTTCACCACCCGCGGCCACCGGCTCGTGTACTCGAACGGCATCGTGGCCCTCACCGCCGTGTCGATCCTCATCCTGGTGGTGACCAGGGCCCGGGTCGCCGACCTCATCCCCCTCTACGCCTGCACGGTCTTCACCGGCTTCACCATGGCCGGGGCCGGCATGACCAAGTACCACCTGACCCACCGGGGCCCCAAGGCGGGCCGCAACATCGCCATCAACGCGACCGCATTCGCGGCCAGCGCGATCGTCACGCTGATTTTCGTCGTCACCGAGTTCACCAAGGGAGCGTGGCTGGTCGTGGTGGCCATCCCGCTCATCGTCCTCGTCCTGACGAGGACCCACCGGCGTTACGAAGAGGAGAAGGAGGTCCTCGAGGAGGACACCGCCGGGAGCGTCACCGAGGCCCCGGCGCTGCGCAACCACGTCGTCCTCGTCCTCGTCGACTCGGTCGACCTGGCCACTGCCCGGGCCGTCCAGCTGGCCCGCTCGCTGGCGCTGAGCGGCGAGGTCCGGGCCGTGCACTTCGTCATCGACACCGCCCGGGCCGCCGACGTCGAGCGCCAGTGGCGCGAGCTCGGCCTGTCCTCCATCCCGCTCGAGCTCTTCGACTGCCCAGACCGACGGCTGACCCGAGCGGCCACCGAGCTGGTCGACGACCTGGCCGCCGACGGCGACACCGAGGTCGTCCTGGTCCTCCCCCGCCGCATCTACCGCGGCGTCGCCAACCGAATCCTGCACAGCCACACCGCCGACCGGATCGTGGCCGCCGTGAGCGGGATCCCGCATGTCTCGGCGACGATCGCCCCCTTCGACGTGGGCGGGATCCTCGGCAAGCGGCGGGCCACGGCGACGGCCCCCGAGTGGGCCGCGCCCGAGGTGGCGGCGCGGGCGTGGCAGACCGGCCCGCCCAAACCTCCGCGTCGGCCCGCCCCCGACCCGGTCCGTCGCTCCCCCGCGGTGGCAGGGACGACCGCCATCGCCGATCTCTCCTACCGCCAGCGCATGCACTTCGCCGGCCGGGTCCGCTCAGTCCGGGTGCAGCCGACCTCGGGGGTGCCGACCCTCGTGTGCACGCTGGTCGACGACACCGGCGCGGTGAATCTGGTCTTCTTGGGCCGGCGGTCGATCCCGGGCGTCGAGCCGGGCACCCGCCTCAGCGCCGAGGGGATGGTGGGCCGCCACAACGGCCGGTTGGCCGTCATCAACCCGGTCTATCAACTGCTGACCCCGAGCCGGCAGCACGGCTCCGGCGCGGCCGGGGCCGGCAACGGCGCGTAGGGCCTCAGTTCACCACCCGGAGGCTCGGAGCCGGCTCGTCCTCGCGGGCCGGCGGGGTCGGAGCCTGGGTCATGAACGCCGCGCCGACCTGGTCGCCGAGGGCCACCGCGGTCACGAGGTCGGGCCGCCCCGGGCGGGTCGCGTCCCGGGGCTTCGATCCCGACCCTCCGGTGTGGGTGTGGCGGCACCCAGCGCTGTGAGGGAGGCCAGGGGGGTCGCTGGGCCCAGAGACGATGCCGGGATGTCACAGAACCAGTGCCGGCATCGTCAATAGGGCGACAAGGAGAGAGAAGGTAGAGAGAAGGTAGAGAGAAGGTAGAGAGAAGGAGGCGCGCGATGGCGAACGTTGCGCTCGTGGAGCGGCCCCGGGGCCTCATCGGCCGGGCCGCGTGGCGGTACTCCAAGAAGACCTTCGGCAAGGTGCCCGAACCGACTCGCGCGGTCGTGCACCACTCCGGGGTGGCGATGGGTTGGGGCGCGCTCGAGATGGTGGCGGCCAAGCGTTGGAAGCGGCTCGACAAACATCTGCGGTGGCTGGCCGTACAGAAGGCAGCCGGCTCGATTGGCTGTTCGTGGTGCATGGACTACGGCTATTACGAAGGCATGCAGCAGGGGGTCGACCCCCGCAAGGTCCGTGCCGTCGCACGCTGGCGCGAGAGCGACCTCTACGACGACCGCGAGCGCACCGTGCTCGAGTACGCGGAAGCGGCCACGTCGACCCCGGTTGAGATCACCGACGACCTGAACCGCCGGCTGCACTCCTATTTCGATGACCGCCAGCTCGTGGAGCTGGCCGGCTGGGTGGCGCTCGAGAACCTGCGGTCCCGGTTCAACGGCGGGCTGGGTCTGCACAGCGAAGGCTTCGCCGAGCAGTGCGAGATCCGGCCGGAGGGGGTCGGCTGAGGGTGGCCGACGACCAGGCCTTCGTCGAGCTGCGGCCGTCGCTTTTCGGCATCGCCTACCGGATGCTCGGCAGCGCCACCGAGGCCGACGACCTCTTACAGGAGGCGTTCCTGCGCTGGCAGCGCCGCCCCGAGCGCGGCGTCGACTCCCCCAGGGCCTACCTGACCTCGGTCGTCGTCCGCCTGTGCATCGACCAGCTCGGTTCGGCCCGGGTTCGCCGCGAAGCCTATGTCGGCCAGTGGCTCCCCGAACCGGTCTCGACGGAGCCCGACCCCGCCGACTCGGCGGAACTGGCCGACACCCTCTCGCTCGCGTTCCTGGTGCTGCTGGAGGAGCTGAGCCCGGCCGAACGGGCCGCCTTCATCCTTCGAGAGGTGTTCTCCTACAGCTATCCCGAGACCGCTGCCATGCTCGGTCGAGGCGAGCCGGCCTGCCGACAGCTGGTGTCGCGGGCGACCCGCCAGATCGGCGACCGCCGGCCCCACCTCGACGCTGACCGGCACGTGGGCGAGGAGCTGGCCGTGCGGTTCCTGGCCGCCTGCGCGGACGGGGACGTCCAGGGCCTGCTCGAGGTGCTGGCCCCCGACGTCGTGCTGTGGGGTGACGGTGGTGGGAAGGCCAAGGCCAATCTCCGGCCCGTCGTCGGGGCGAAGCGGGCCAGCCGATTCCTCATCAACGTGGCCAAGCGAATCGCGCCCGGTTCGACGGTCCGGCTGGCCCATCTGAACGGCCAGCCCGGCTTCGTCATCGAGCTCGACGGCCTGCCGACCACCGCGACCGCCTTTGACGTCATCGGCGGGATCATCTGCGGGATCAGGATCACGACGAACCCGGACAAGCTGCGGGCGTTGGCCCAGCCGTCGGGTTGATCAGCCCGTCCCGGTCGGGCCGCCGACCAGGCTGGGCGTCGGCGCCACGGGTACCTCGGGCCCCGGTGGCCGATCATCGTCCATGGCCTCCAGCCGGGCCCGCTGGCTCGCCCGTACCGGCCCGGTCAGGATCCAGCGCACCGGCGTCTGGAGGGCCAGCCAGACGAAGGCACCCGAGAGCGCGACCGTCCCCAGGTACAGGACGAGTGCGGTCTCTTCCCACGACAGGTGGGACCGGAGCCCGATCTTGCCGATGACGTACCTCCACTCGTTGATGACGAGCACGTGGCAGAAGAAGACGCCGCCGGTCAGGTCGGCCAGGCAGACGACCCGACTCCGCTTCAGTGACACCCCGTTGGCGAGACGCCGGTCGTTCCACCAGATGCCCAGGGCGAGCAGGCCGGCGATGGCGGCCCCGTACCAGAGGATGTCGAACGGCTGGTAGGGGTCGGACGCGTCAGCGCTCGAGCGGCCGAGACCCACCATCCCGCCGTACCAGGCCACCGCGGCCCCGAGGCCAACGAAGCTCCAGACCAGGATCCGGCGCTGGTGCCGCCGGACAAAGGCGTTCACCTCGTCGAGGTGGATCGCGGCAAGGGTCCCGCAGAAAAAGTAGAGCTGGTAGGTGAGCAGGTTGCGCGACCACGGCTCGTGCCGGGCGATGTGGTCCAGGGCGGTCGCGACCCAGCCGAGCAACCCCCGATAGTGGAGATCGACCGCCATCACCAGCGCCACGGCGACGCTCAGGGCGAGGAACCACCCGTGGAGCCGCGGGAACCGCTTCAGCACCCACAGCAGGAGCGGCAGCACGGCGAAGTACTGGAAGACGACGACCACGAAGTAGAGCTGGTCATAGCCGGCCAAGAGGTAGTCGTGGACGTAGTGGCCGGCCTGGTGGATCGAGCCGGGCTCGGTGCAGAACTCGAACACCAGGTAGGCGGCCGACCAGAAGAGGAAGGGCACCCCGAGCTGGACATAGCGGCGAACCCAGAATCCCTTCAGCGATCGCGCCCGGGTGACTTGCGCGTAGGTCGCCAGCAGGGCGACGAGGAAGAAGAAGGCGTAGCGGCTGAAGTGCAGGACGGCACCGATGCCCCAGGACGCCGACGTGCCGGTCACGAATGTCCACAGGATGGCGTGTTGGCCGACGGCCCCGGCGCAGGCCACCACGCGGAACATGTTGAGCTGGGCCAGGTAGTGGCCCGACTGGGACGCCCCCGGGGCAGGCGGTGCGGCGATCGACGCTGCTGTCTCCGCCACGGGCTTCCATGGTAGGGACCCCTGGCTCCCCTCGGCAGACACCGAGGGAGGCTGCAAAGATCGTTGGAGCGCCAGAGGCGGGACCTTGGTCGCTCCGCCGGCCTACCTAGGGGGAATGAACAGTGGGACTCTCCGTCGCCGATCGAGGTTCGAGCGATCCGCTCTTCGACAGACCGTTCGTCGATGTGGACGAGTGGCGCGAGGACCCGGTCCGACACCGTTTCGTCCACGGTGGCTTCGAAGGAACCGATGCTCGCTTCGCGATCTACTTTCCACCGCCCGAGCGCTACCAAGGTCGATTCTTCCAACCACTGATGCCTGTGTCGGGTACCGAGTACGGCGCCGCCTCTGGCACCTTGAGCCAGGTGGCTGGCCTCGGCGGCTACATCGGCTTCTGTTCGGACAGCGGGGCCTACCTGGTGGAATCGAACCTGGGGAGGCTCTCGCCATTTCCCGGTGACGATCCAAGCATCGTCATGCACCGCACCAGTGCGGCCGTGGCTCGCTATTCAAGAGTGTTGGCAGCGGAGATGTACGGCGACCACCGGGCCTACGGCTACGTCTACGGCGGGAGTGGCGGTGCCTTCAAGACGATCACCTGCATCGAGAACCACTACGACGTCTGGGACGGCGCCCTCCCCTATGTGCACGCCACCCCGAAGGCGATGCCGACCATGCTGATCGCGCCGAGCCATCTCATCCGCGTGCTCGGCGACAAGATCTCACTCGTCGTCGATGCGCTCGAGCCCGGTGGCAGCGGAGACATGTTCGAGGGTTTGAGCGCGGCACAACGCGCCGCGCTCACCGAGCTGACGCTGCTTGGCTACGACCCCCGCATCTGGTTCGACATCGATCGAATCGCGGCCCAGTACCAAGGGGGCGTGTGGTCCATGCTCGTCGAGCAGCTCGTGCACGACGACCCCCAGTACTTTGAAGACTTCTGGAAGGTGCCCGGCTATCTGGGCGTCGACGACTCCAGTGGTTTGGCCGAGCGCCGCGTGAACACGGAGGTGGCCATCTCCAAGCTGGTGAGCCGTAAGGAGGCCATTTCACTGGGGCTGCGATTGCCGCTATCGATGATGGTGGCCGAATGGTCCGACGCGCCGGTGGCCGTGCGGATCGAGCGACTTCCCGATGTCGACTTACGCGGCGCGATGCTCCAGATCACCTCGGGCGTGGCGAGCGGCCGGAAACTCAACATCGTGGACCGAGCAGGCGAGGTCGTCGTGATCGGCTACGGGGCCGGGAACGCGGCCGGATTGCAGGACGTCGGCGAAGGGGACCTGGCCAAGCTGGACAACTCGGTCTACCTGGCGGCCCAGACCCATCACCGCCACATCGTGCATCCCGACTTTCCACAGTGGGACCAGTTCCACATCAACGGCAAGCCGATCTACCCTCAGCGCCCGACCCACCATGTCGGTCCGATGCCGGCCCGTCAAACCGGCCGGTTCTCCTGCAAGATGATCGTCGTCTCGTGTCTCATGGACGAGGCGGCCGTGCCAATTCAGGCCGACTACTACCGAAGGTTGATTGCCGAGCAGCTCGGCGACCGCATCGACGATCAATACCGTCTGTGGTTCATCGACAACGCCATGCACACGACTCCGGTGGTGCAGCGCGACGATCCGTCGCCGGTCCGGACGACCCGCGTCGTGAGCTATCTGGGCGTTTTGCACCAGGGCTTGCGCGACCTGGTCGCCTGGGTCGAGCACGGGGTGGCCCCGCCCGAGAGCACCTCGTACGAGATTGCGGATGGGCAGGTCATCGTCCCGGCCACGGCGGCCCAACGTAAGGGCGTCCAGCCGGTGGCGACGCTCAGCGTCGAGGGCGGTGACCGGGCCGACGTCACCGTCGGGGGCTCGGTCACCTTCATCGGGACCGCCGAAGTCCCCCCTGGCGCCGGCCCGATCGTGGAGGTGGAGTGGGACTTCGAGGGATCGGGCGACTATCCCGAGAAGCGGACCCACACCGGCGGCGGGGAGGGTCACCTATCCCTGGTCAGCCACACGGTGGAGCACACCTTCGCCAGGCCCGGGACCTATTTCCCCGCCATGCGGGTCACCTCCCAGCGCGACGGCGAGCCCGATCGGCTCTACGGCAGGATCCAGAACATCGCCCGGGTTCGGGTGGTGGTCCACCCCCAGACATAGTAGGACCACGACTTTCGCTGTCTGGTCTGGTGGCGGGGGCCGATTTACGCGTTAGCTACGACCGAGCCGGCGATTGTTCCGTTCCACGCTGTCCTCAGGCTCCACGGGTGACGCTCCCTGACGTGGGACGATGCCCCCCGCCATCCCGCAACGTCCTCTCCGGAAACCGCCATCAACGACTTGCCGGAAACGTTCGGTCGTAGGTTCATATCGGCGGATTTCGCGGGGTGTGATGTCTCAGGACATCGCGGACAGACGAACCTACACAGGGTAGGCCGTCACGCCGGTGAGGGGTTGGTAGTCCTTGGACGGGTCCAGGGTGAGGTGGCGGAGCACTTCGCCCTCTTCGCTTATGACCCGGACATCGAGATCGCACACCAACACGATGATCCGCCGTCCGGTGTGGGCCCGGCCCACACCGATGTGGTGGAGCTTGGTCCCGTGCCGCAGGGTGAACACCCCGGTCTTGTCGACCTTGTCGTGGCGGACCCGGGTGTGTCGGGTCATCGGATACCGCTCCGGGTCCGGCGCCGCCTTGGCCAAGGCCTCGTAGGCGGTGCGAGGAGGGACCATGTCGCGCGCTGAGTGGGGCCGCTCCTCGTTGTAGTAGCGGACGAAGGTGTCGACCTGGGCCTGGAGCTCGGCGATCGAGGTCGCCTTGTCCCTTTTGCGCAGCCACCGCTTGAGCGTCTTGTGGAAGCGCTCGATCTTGCCCTGGGTTTGGGGATGGTAGGGCTTGCCGTGCTTGATGACGATGCCCAAGGTGGCCAGCTCGGTCTCGAATCCACAGCGTCCATTGCGGAACTGGGCGGTGAAGATGCAGCCGTTATCGGTCAGCATGGAGGCGGGGAACCCCCAGGTGGAGGCCCCTTTGTAGAAGGCGGCGACCACGTCGGCGGCCGTCGCCACCGGGACCACCACGGCGGCCACCACCATCCGGGAGTAGTCGTCCACGAAGTCGAGGATCTCCACCTTCATCGCCTCTTCGGTCCAGTCGTCGATGGACCAGTGGGTCATGTCGGCCTGCCAGGTCTCGTTGGGCAGGCTCGCCTCGAACCGCTGCCAGGAGGTCCGTGGCCGCTTCTGGGGCTGGGGGGTCACGAACCCCCGGCGCACGAGGGCCCGGTGGATGCTGGAGCGTGAAGGGGCCCTCTCGTGCCGCTTGCCCAGGTGGTACCGGATCGTGAGGGGGCCGGCGTCGAGGCCCTCTTCGTCCAGGTGCCTGCGGATGGTGACGATCTCGTTCTCGAGCTCGACGGGGATGCGTGGGCCGGTGATGGGGTGCTCTCGAGCGGAGGGCCAGGGCGTCGTAGCCACCGCTCCGGTAGCGGGCGACCTGTTTGGCCACCCAGGACTCCGACATGTCGATCGAGGAGGCCACCGACCGGATCGACCGGCCCTCCAACACCACGGCATCGACGGCATAGCGGGCACGGTCCATGAACACCACCTGAGCAGGTGCCCGCGATGTCCTGGGACATGGTGTCCACTAAGTCATGGAGCGGGACAGGCGGATTTCGCGGGGCTTCATGACTCCTGGGTGGCTCCGGGCTCAGCCTCTGCTGGGGGCAATTCGCGGCGTGCGATGACGTGCACGTCGATTCCGACAGCGCCAGCTTCGCGAATGACCCGCCTGACGATCGATCCGCCACCGGTAAGTTCTTGCCAGCGGCTGCGCTGGCTGGAGCCGATGACAATCTGGGTGATCTGATGCTCACGCGCGAAGCTAGTGAGCGCCCGGGCAGGGTCGTGATCCTGCATCTCGTGCCAGCGAGCCCCGAGGTCGGTGGTCAGCTGTCGGAGCCGGGCGATCGCTTGTCGGTTCCCGTTGCCGGCGGCGTCGTCGGAGATGACGTGAACCACGTCGAGGTCGCCTTTTACCCGGGTGGCGATTCGAGCGGCCCGGCGAAGCAAGACCTCGGTTCCCGGTGCCGCGGTGACAGCCACCATGATTCGCTCGGTTGTCTCCCACAGGACCTGGGCTTGGTGGCGCTGCAGGTGCTCGAGGAGCTCTTCCTCAGTCTCATCGGCAAGGAAGCGCAACGCCAGCTCTCGAAGCGCGATGAGGTTGTCGGTGCGGAAGAAGTGAGTGAGGGCTTGGGGAACCTTCTCCTTCGGGTAGATGTTGCCGTGGAGCATCCGGCGTCTAAGTGACTCGGGCGAGGAGTCGACAAGCTCGATCTGGTCGGCTTTGCGTACGACCCAGTCCGGCACGCGCTCGCGCACCTGTGCCCCGGTCATTTGCTCGACGGCGTCGGCGATGCTTTCGAGGTGCTGGATGTTGACGGTGGTGATCACGTCGATCCCTGCGTCAAGGATCTCTAAGACGTCCTGCCAGCGCTTGTCGTGTCGGCCCGACCCCGGGACGTTGGAGTGGGCCAGCTCGTCAATGAGAGCGACCTTCGGCCGGCGGATGAGCACTGCGTCGAGGTTCATCTCTTCGAAGCGGCTCCCCCGGTAGTCGATGGATTGGCGCGGGACGACTTCGAGCCGGTCGATCAGCTCCTCAGTGAGGTGCCGCCCGTGGCACTCGACGAACCCGATCACCACGTCCGCGCCCCGACCGCGCCGTCGCTGGCCTTCGCCGAGCATGGCGAAGGTCTTGCCGACGCCGGCTGCCGCGCCCAGGTAGATCCGAAAGTGGCCGGCGGCTTCGACAACCTCGGTGGCGTCGGTCTCGGCCGCCGCGGCCCCGCTGACACCTTCGTCGATCCCCTGAGAGACGGGAGCCGTACCCAGCTCAGTCATCTCGCTGTCCTCTCCGAGAGGTCTTGCTCGTCATCGGGCGGCTCCAGGCGGTACAGGGGATTCCAGAGCACCAGCTGGCCTGATCCCATTCTGGCAGTACCTTCGATGGTGCAACGCGTTCCGACGACTAGGCCGGGGATCGAGTGGCGACCGAGGAAGAGCAGTCCGATCTCGCCGCTTCCGTCGGACAGCACGCACGAGAACGAGACACTGCCTGCCACAGAGACGGTGCCCACCGAGGAAACGGTGCCCATGACGACGAGTCGCCCACGTGGACACGCGTCCGCGACTCGCCGGGCAACGGGTCGTCCGCCCCATGACACGGAGCTTGTGAACTCCGAGCTGCTCACCGAAGCTGAGAAAGGGCAACGTTGAGCTCCAGGACGTCGACGTAGTCCGCACCGAGAAAACCGAGCTCCTTGGTGTGGACCTGGTTGGCGACCAGGCTGTGTAGGGCGCCGACCGAGAGACCGCGTGCCGCGGCCACCGTGCTTACCTGTGCGTAGGCGTCGGCCGGGCTGATATCGGGGTCGACGAGGCTCCCCGACGTGGTGACGAGGTCGTTCGTGGGGACGATGCCCTCTTTCTTGAGGACAGCGGCCTGCTTGGCTACGGCCTGTTCCAAGGACTTCGACCGTGGACCTGGCTGGTTAGTCCCCGAAACAACGACACCGCCAGGGCCCTTTGTCACGACGGTGCCATCGGGCCGTCCCTGGAACCACATCGGGCCCTTCCACGTTTGGCCGATGAGTGTCGACCCGTTCGCCGTGAGCGACCCGTCGGCCTGGTGCCTGAACAACAACTGCGACAACCCGGTCCCGGCCAGCGGGTAAGCGAGCCCGCAAACGATCAAAAGGATGATCGAGACGAGGATCGAGCGCCGGAGGTGCAGCAACATCAGTACCACCCCACAGCCGTCAGGAAAAGGTCGATCAGCTTGATGAAGATGAACGGCACGACGACTCCTCCCACGCCGTAGATCCACACGTTGTGCCGCAAGATGGCCGTCGCGCTCGAAGGCCGCCACCGCACGCCCCGCAACGCCAGCGGTATGAGCGCCACGATGACCAGCGCGTTGAAGATCACCGCCGAGAGCACGGCGCTCTGCGGACTATGGAGCTTCATGATGTTGAGCGTGTGGAGCTGAGGGTAGGTGGCGATGAAGAGCGCGGGGATGATGGCGAAGTACTTGGCCACGTCGTTGGCGATCGAGAACGTGGTGAGCGATCCCCGGGTGATGAGGAGCTGCTTGCCCACCTCGACGATGTCGATCAGCTTGGTGGGATTGGAGTCGAGGTCGACCATGTTCCCGGCCTCCTTGGCCGCAGTAGTTCCGGTGTTCATGGCAACGCCGACGTCGGCCTGGGCTAGCGCGGGGGCGTCGTTGGTCACGTCCCCGGTCATGGCGACGAGCCTCACTCCATCTTGATCGACGCGGATGAGGTCAATATTGGCCTCGGGGGTGGCTTCGGCCAGGTAGTCGTCGACCCCGGCCTCCTGGGCGATCGCCGCCGCGGTGAGCGGGTTGTCGCCGGTGATCATCACGGTCCGGATGCCCACCGCTCGGAGTTGGTCGAAGCGCTCTCGGATCCCCTCCTTCACGATGTCCTTGAGCTCGATGACACCGAGGATCTCTCCACTGTCAGCCACCACGAGAGGCGTGGACCCCGATCGGGAGATTCGCTCGACGCTCTCGTTGAGGCCAACAGGGACAACGCCACCCCGCTCAGTCGCCCAGCGGCACACAGCTTCGGCGGCTCCCTTTCGGATCCGCCGTCCGTTCACGTCGAGTCCCGACATCCTGGTGGTTGCGGAGAACGGGATGAACTCGCGTCCTTGCCCGAGATCGCGCTCTCGGATCGAGAATCGCTGTTTGGCGAGCACCACGATGGAGCGCCCCTCGGGGGTCTTGTCCGCCAGGGAGGCCAGCTGGGCCGCCTCGGCGAGTTCCTGTTCGTCATGACCCCCCACCGGGACGAACGCCGATGCCATGCGATTGCCGAGGGTGATCGTGCCGGTTTTGTCGAGCAGCAGGGTCTGCACGTCGCCGGCCGCCTCCACCGCACGCCCGCTCATGGCGAGAACGTTTCGCTGGACGAGCCGGTCCATGCCGGCGATCCCGATGGCGGAAAGGAGCGCGCCGATGGTGGTGGGGATGAGACAGACCAGCAGCGCGACCAGGATCACCACCGATACTGAGGCGCCCAAATAGTGGCCGAATGGCTGGAGGACCACCACGACCGGCAGGAAGACGATGGCGAGCGCGGCGAGCAGGATGGTGAGCGCGATTTCGTTCGGCGTCTTCTGGCGGTTGGCTCCCTCGACCAAGCCGATCATGCGGTCCATGAAGGTCTGGCCCCGCTCGGCGGTGATGCGCACCACGATGCGATCCGAGAGCACTTTCGTGCCGCCGGTGACCGCCGAGCGATCCCCGCCCGACTCGCGGATGACCGGCGCGGACTCACCGGTGATTGCCGACTCGTCGACCGAGGCAACGCCCTGGGTGATCTCGCCATCGGACGGGATCAGATCGCCCGCCTCGCACACCACCATGTCGCCCTTGACGAGAGCCGATGCCGGGACGCGCTCTTCGCTCCCGTCGGGCAGCAGCCGGCGGGCTTCGGTCCCCGCCCGCATGCGCCGAAGCGTCTCGGCCTGGGCCTTGCCCCGGCCCTCGGCCATGGCCTCGGCGAAGTTGGCGAAGATCACAGTGAGAAAGAGCCAGATGGTGATGCTCCAGGAGAAGAGGCTCGGGTGAGCGATGGCCTCGACGAGAGTGACCAGGGTGCCCACCAGCACCACGAACATCACTGGGTTCTTGACCTGCACCCTCGGGTCGAGCTTCTTGAGCGCTCCGATCGTCGCCTGGGCGAGGATCTCGCGGTCGAAGAGGCCTCGGGCTTGGGCGACGCCTCGCGCCATTGGAGGCTGCGACGCGGGCTGAGGCGAGAGCGCCGTGATGGTCATCAGAAGAGCTTTCCGTGGCTGAGCTGTTCGACGATGGGTCCGAGCGAGATGGCCGGGAAGAAGGTGAGTCCTCCTACGATGACGATCACCCCGATGAGCAGACCCGTGAACAACGGTGTGTCGGTCTTGAAGGTGCCAAGACCCGCGGGCACGACATTCTTGGCCGCCAGCACCCCGGCCAGCGCGAGCGATGGAACGATGATGGCAAAGCGCCCGAGCAGCATCGCGATCCCGCCCGTGGCGTTGTAGAAGGCGGTGTTGCCACTCAGACCGGCAAAGGCAGATCCGTTGTTGTTTCCCTGCGAGGTGAAGGCGTAGAGGATCTCGGTGAAGCCGTGCGGACCGGCGTTGCCTGGCCCGACCCGTCCCGCATGGATGGACACGGCGATGGCCGTGAGCACGAGCACCGTGATGGGCATCACGAGAATGCCAAAGGCGGCGAGCTTCACCTCTTTTGCTTGGATCTTCTTGCCCAGGTATTCGGGAGTCCGGCCGACCATGAGACCCCCGAGGAACACGGCGATCAGCGCGAAGAGCAGGATCGTGTAGAGGCCGCTCCCGACGCCGCCCGGGGTGACCTCGCCGAG
>JBOGFV010000037.1:0-7611 GCA_050743525.1 Acidimicrobiales bacterium | reverse complement strand
CCCCCAGCTGTCGCCCAGCCACTCGTGGAAGTTGATCGTCCCATCGGTGGTCTCGGCCGTGAAGTCGGGGGCGGTGTCGCCCAGTCGGATTGCCATGTGAAGTCCTCCTAATCCCTGGCCGGGGTCGTCAATGGTCTCGCCCGCGCCGGAGGGTTACGTCGTCCCGGCCACCCTACCGGGACCCCGGTCGATTGTCGACTCAGCAGGTCAAGTTTTACCAGCCTGGCTGCCGGGGCCGTCGCGCCGGCTCCGGCATCGTGGTCGGCCGCGTCCGGCCATGCCAAAATCACGATCCGTGCCTCCCCCGCCCACCACCCGGCCCGCGCCCACCAGCCGGGGCGGGAAGGTCCGGGTGGAGCGGCGGGGGCCGGTCACGGTGGTGACCATCGACCGACCCGAGGTGCGCAACGCCGTCGACGCCGAGACGGCCGAGGCGCTGCTGATGGCCTTCGAGGCGTTCGAGGCCGACGCCGAGGCCTCGGCCGCGGTCCTCACCGGAGCCGGCGGCACGTTCTGCGCCGGCGCCGACCTGAAGGCGATCACCGACGGCGACCGGCGGCCCGTCCACGACGTCGGACCCGGCCCGATGGGCCCCACTCGGATGACGCTCTCCAAGCCGGTCGTCGCGGCGGTCGAGGGCTACGCGGTGGCCGGCGGTCTCGAGCTGGCGGTCTGGTGTGACCTTCGGGTGGCCGCCGAGGACGCCGTCTTCGGGGTGTTCTGCCGGCGTCTCGGGGTGCCGCTCGTCGACCTCGGAACCGTGCGGCTCCCCCGCCTGATCGGGGCCAGCCGGGCCATGGACATGATCCTCACCGGCCGACCGGTTCGGGGGCCCGAGGCCCTGACCATGGGGCTGGCCAACCGCCTGTGCGGGGCCGGCACCGCCCTCGACTCCGCCATCGAGCTGGCCCAGTCTCTGGCCGCCCTCCCCCAGGGCTGCCTGCGCAGCGACCGGCGGTCGGCGATGGAGCAGTGGGGCCTGACCGAGGAGGACGCCGCGGTCGTCGAAGCACGCCTCGGCCGCGCCGTGATCCAGAGCGGCGAGACGCTCTCCGGCGCCGCCCGGTTCGCCTCCGGCGAGGGGCGGGGCGGGGCCGCCCTATGAGTTCGACGGGTCCCGAGGACGAGAGCCCCGATCCACCCACCGTCGCGGCGTTCGACTTCGACGGCACCGTCACCAGGGGGGCAAGCACCGTCGCGTTCCTCATCGCGGTGCGCGGGCTCGTGCCCGTCGCGGCGGCGTTGGTGGCGACCCTCCCCCAGCTCGTGCGAGCCGCCATCCTCTCGGGCACGGCCGCCGACGAGTACAAGGAGAAGCTGTTCGTCCGCCTGCTGCGCGGCCTGACCGATGACGAGCTGCACCGCAAGGGCCGGTCGTTCGCCTCCAACCACCTCCGGCTGCGGCTGCGGCCCGAGGTCCGGCGGCGCATCGAGTGGCACCGGGACCGCGGCCACCGGGTCGTGCTGGTGTCGGCGTCGGTCGAGCACTACATCGAGCCGGCCGGCGAGATCCTCGGTGTCGACGGCGTCCTCGCGACCCGGCTGGCCGTCGACGCCGGCGGGATGATCTCCGGCCACTTCGACGGCAAGAACTGCCGGGGGGCCGAGAAGTACGGGCGGGTGGTCGGCTGGCTGCGGGCCAACGGCCTGGCCGGCACGGGCCGCGCCCAAGCCGTGCTGTGGGCCTACGGCAACAGCCGGGGGGACGCGTGGCTGCTCGGCGCGGCCGACCACGCCGTCGACGCCGGCCGGCTCGGCAAGCTCGGGGCGCTGCGGCGGTTCCCGACCCTGGCCCAGGTGGAAGCCGGGCCGATCGCCCCCACCAACCCGCGCCCGCCCGAGCGCTGAGCCCACCGAGGGAGGCATCGCCCCTGCTCGCAGGCGGTGCCCGTCACTACACTCCGGCCGTGCGGATCGACCAGGTCCTGCCGTCGCTGGCCAGCCGGGACGCGATCGGCGTCCACTCGCTCAACCTGACCGCGGCGCTCCGGGCGGCCGGGATCGACTCGGACATCTACTACGGGACCAGCACGCCCGACGTCGGCCACCTCGGCAGGCCGGTCACCCACCTCGGGCGGGCCGAGCGCAACCGGTGGCTGCTCTATCACGCGTCGATCGGCGGCCCCGTCTACGACGCGGTGGCGATGCGGCCCGAGCCGAAGTTGGTCAACTACCACAACATCACGCCGGCGCATCTGCTCGAGGGCTGGGCGCCCCAGGTCACCTACGAGGTGTCGCTGGGCCGGGCCCAGCTCGAGCGCCTGGCGCCCGAAAGCCGGCTCGCGGTGGCCGACTCGGCCTACAACGAGTCCGAGCTCATCGAGGCCGGCTACCAGCCCACCGCGGTGGTCCCGCTGCTCATCGACATGACCTCGACCGGCCGGCAACCGGACCGGGCCACCGCGGCCCGGCTGGCCGAGGCCAAGGAGGCCGGTGGGGCCGACTTCCTCTACGTCGGCAAGATCTCGCCCCACAAGGCCCCCCACGACCTGGTCAAGATGCTGGCCGTCTACCGCCGCCTCTACGATCCCCTGGCCCGGCTGCACCTGATCGGCGGCCCGCTCGGGGACCGCTACGGGCCGGCCCTCGAGTCCTTCATCGCCCGGCTCGACCTCGGTGACGCGGTGGACCTGGTCGGCTCGGTCGACCCGGCCGGCCTCGAGGCCTACTTCGGGGCCGCCGACGCCTACCTGTCGGCCTCCGACCACGAGGGCTTCTGCGTCCCGGTGGTCGAGGCGATGGGCCACGGGATCCCGGTGGTCGCCTACGGGGTCACCGCGGTCCCCGAGACCGTCGGGGACGCCGGCATCCTCCTCGACACCAAGGAGCCGCTCCGGTTCGCCGCCGCGGTGGCCCGGGTGGTCGAGGACGCCGAGCTGCGCGGCCACCTGGCCGCGGCGGCCCGACGCCGGGTCGCCCACTTCGATCTGGCCGCCTCGACGGAGCGTTTCGTGGAGCTGTTGTCGAGCGCCGTGGCGGCCTGACCGGACCGGCTCAGGTCCGGGCCTGGGGCCCCCGCTCGACCACCGAGGTGAGGAACCGGCGGTACCGGGCGGTCAGGGCCGGCCACTGGAAGTGCTCTTGGACATAGGCGCGTCCGTTGGCCCCGAGCCAGCCCCGCAGGCGGGCGTCGTCGCACAGCCGGTCGAGCACGACCTCGAACTCGCGATAGGAGCCGAACCACAGCCCGCCCCCGGAGTGGGCGCAATGGTCCCGGGTGGGCTCGCACAGCGCGTTCACCACCACCGGGACGCCCTGCTCCCAGGCCTCCATGATCGCCATCGAGAACGACTCGAGCGCGCCCGGGTGCACGAACACGGTGGCGTCGCGCAGGATGTCCCACTTGTCGGCCTCGTCGACCGGGCCCGTCATGACGACGTCCTCGTGGGGCTCGAGCTCGGTGGACACCGGGCCGACCAGCGCCAGGGCCAGGGGGCCGGGGCGGTGCTCCTTGTAACGGCGGAAGAAGGCGTCGAGCATGTCGGCCCCCTTGTGCGAGTCGATGCGGCCGACGAAGGCGACGTACGGGCGGTCGCCGATGCCGAGGACCTCGCCGCCGGGCCGGCCCCCCTCGACGGGGTCCTCGAGGCCGATGCCGAGGACCATCTGGGGCTTCTCGGCCACCGGGTGGATCCGCTGGACCAGCCGGCGCTCGGCGGCCGTGTAGTAGCAGAGCGCGTCGGCCCGGACGAACGCGTCGCCGATGGCCGGGAAGTAGAGCGGCGGCTCGTCGTGGGCCGCCGAGTGCAGAACCGATGGCATCGGAGCGACCCGGATGCCCTCGACCGTCACCGCGAAGAGGTACGGAGAGAACACCGCCACGTCGGCGTCGCCCTCCTTGAGGGCCTGGAGCAGGCCGGGGGTGTTGGGGCCGTTGAGGTCGAGCCAGCGCTGCGACTGGTCCCAGGTGACGTGGCGGGGCGAGCGGCGCAGCTGGCCGTCGAACTTGAAGAACTCGTAGCGGCGCGGCTCGGCGACCGCGAACCGGTGCACGGTGACGCCGTTCATCTCGGAACGGCCCTCGTCGAGCTCGGACTTCCAGCTCAGGTGGTCGAGAGCGGTGGTCGAGTAGGCCGAGACCTCGAAGCCGGGCTCGGCGGCCAGGTGCTCGGCGAGCAACCGGGCGGCCGACTCGGCGCCGCCGATCGCGGCAGGGTCGTAGCGGGGCGTGACGAAGACGACTCTCATCCGCTCGTGTCGCTGCCCTCCTCCCCCCCGTCGGCCACCGCCACCACCAGATAGTCCAGCGAGCCCGGCCCGTCGGTCACCGCGACCTCGAACCCGGCCCGGCCGAGCAGCGCCTTCCAGGTCCGGGCCCGCAGCGGGCGGCCGGCCGACAGGTCCGCCTCGATCGGTGCCTCGTCGGACTTCCAGCCCTGCTCGGACAGCGAGTGGATCACGAGCCGGCCCGACGGCGCGAGGGAGTGGGCCGCCAGCACGACCAGGGCGTCACGTTCGGCCGCTGACATGCCGTCCACCACCCCAGTCAGGATCAGCGCGCCCAGCGAGTCGGGGGCGACGGCGCGGAGGTGGTCGAGGAGCGGTTCCTCTCGGAGGTCGAAGCCCTCCACCTCGGACCGGTCGATGCGGCCCTCGCGGGGCTCGATGCCGTAGGAGTCCACGCCCTCGGCGGCCAGCTGGCGGATCAGCCACCCGTCGCCCGCCGCCGCATGGAGCACCCGGCCGGTCTGCCTGGCCACCGCGTCGGCGACCGGGGCGACCCACCAGGCGTTGGGCCCGTGAGCCCAGGTGGTGTCGATGACCGGGGCGGCGGGGACCCGTTGCCCGTCGAACTGGGTCTGGAGCGCCCGCACCCGATCGTCGAGGACCCGCAGGGTGCGGCTGGTCGCGCTGGCGAATTGGTTGATCTGGTGGGTGACCCACCCCATGTACCAGAGGCTGGCCTGGCGGATCGTCCGCTTGACCAGCGCGCCGCCCGACCTGGACGAGGCGACCGGGACGACCGGGTCGATGAAGCTGTTCGACTCGACGACGCCGAGCGCCTCCTCGATCGAGCCGTCCCGCCCGGCCATCGGCGAGAAGCGAAGGAACAGCTCATCGAGCTCGTGCTCGACCCGCTGGGGGAGGTCGCCGGTGCTGCGCCGGCGCAGGACCTCCTCGTCGATCTCGCCCATCACCTTGACCACGTACTCGTGCGCCGCCTCGAGGTCGGCGTCCGGCGACGGCGGGCCGGTCGGACCCGGGCTCACCGGTGGCCCGCCCCGCCGGTCGCCGAGGACCGACCCACCCCCGACGCCGTCACCTTCCCTCGCACGCGGACACCGTCACCTTCACCGGCACGTCGACCAGTCCGATCGTCTTGGTCGGGTTCATGACCTCGATGGTGGCAGCGCCGTCCTTCCAGTCGTAGAGGAGCCCGCCGACCCGGTGCTCGACTCCAGCCGACACCGAGTAGGCGCCGTCGAGGAGCGGGAACGACTCGTAGTGGAAGGTCACGACCCCGGCGCCCGAGGGGATGTCGAGGTGCGGGTCGTGGTCGCCGGTCACGGTCTTGGTCATGAGGAGGCCGGCGGCGTCGCGGATCTCGACCACGAAGGACGCGTGCTCGGCGGCCGCCACCGAGCGGTAGTGGAGGGTGACGGTGATCGGCTCGCCGGTCACCGCGTAGGGGCGCTGGCCGCTGCCCGGGTGCTCCGCCGTCACCTCGGTGATCCGGATCGGGTGGGCCTTGTCTGGGTGGACCGAATGCAGAGGGTCGTCATCGGCCACCACCACCTCGGCCAGCACGTCGCCCGCCTCGAGCAGGGTTTCGCGGAAGATCCGGACCGCCTCGCCGGGGTGCCCCTGGCTGACCAGGTGGCCGTCGTTGAGCACCACCGCCCGATTGCAGATCCCGCGGACCTGGTCGGGCGAGTGGGTCACGAAGATGATGGTGCGGCCTTCGTCCTGGAACTCGCGCACCCGGGCCATGCACTTGCGCTGGAACCGCTCGTCGCCGACCGCCAGGACCTCGTCGATCACCAAGATGTCGGGGTCGACGTTGACCGCCACCGCGAAGCCCAGCCGGATGTACATGCCCGACGAGTAGAACTTCACCTGGTTGTCGATGAACTGGTCGAGCTCGGCGAAAGAGACCACCTGGTCGAAGACCTTGTCGATGGCAGCCTTGGAGAGCCCGAGGAGCGACCCGTTGAGGTAGATGTTCTGGCGTCCGGTCAGGTCGGGCTGGAAGCCGGCCCCGAGCTCGAGCAATCCAGCCAGCTTCCCTCGAACCTCGATGCGGCCCTCGGTCGGCTGGAGCACCCCGCAGACGCACTTGAGCAGCGTCGACTTGCCCGAGCCGTTGCGGCCCAGGATCCCGACCGTGTCGCCCTCGTTCACCTGGAAGTCGATGTCGCGCAGGGCCCACAGGTCGGTGTAGGGGCTCCGGCCCGCGTGGATGACCCGCTCCTTCAGCGACGTGTACTTCTGGTGGTAGAGGCGGAACCGCTTGGAGACGCCCTGGATGTCGACCGCGACCTCGGACACCTAAAGCTCCTCGGCGAAGTTCCCGGCCAGGCGGCCGAACACGACCATGGCCCCGTAGAGGAGGAGGAGCGAGACGACGAGCACGATCGCATCGAACTGGACGTAGGTCATCGGGCCCCAGCCCGGCAGGAGCTGGGCGTGCAGGCTGCCGGGCAGGGTGAGGTGGACCAGTCCGGTCCGCGCGTAGATGACCCGCTCGAAGGTGAGGACGATCGGGGTCAGGGGGTTGATCAGGTAGATCCACACCGGGAAGTGATGCTGGATCAGCTTCGGGAGCACCGTCCGCTGGAAGGAGTAGACGATCGGGCAGGCCCAGAACCAGGCCGACCCGACGACCACCTCGACCAGGTGCTGGGTGTCGCGCAGATAGACGTTGACGGCGGCCAGGAAGATCGCCATGGCCGAGCAGAAGACGACCAGGGGGATGAACCCGACGATGAGCAGCCACAGCAGGCCGTAGGCGGGGCTCCAGTGGAGGGAGGCCAGGAAGATGACCAGCACGATGGACTGGAAGAAGAAGAACACGGCCGACGAGCCGACCGACGCGAGGGCCAGGATCTCGCGCGGGAACGAGACCTTCTTCACCAGCCCCGCGTTGTTCACGATGGCCCCGGTCGCCTGGAGCACCGAGGTCATGAAGAGGTTCCAGACCAAGAGCCCTGCGAACAGCATGATCACGAACTCGGGGATCCCGTTCTTGAGCGCGACCCCGAAGACCAGCGCGTAGACCAACAGCGACATCGCCGGGGCGAGCAGCGACCAGAGCAGGCCGAGGAACGAGTTCTTGTACTTGACCCGGATCTCGGTCCCGACCAGGTTCAACAGCAGTTGGCGGGACCGCCAGACCTCCGTGATCCGGCCCGGCACGCTGACGTGCGACGAGACCACACGGGTGGACTTGACCCGGGCGGCTCCGCTCGGGGCCGCAGCCTCGAGCGCCACGCTCAGGTCCCGCCGACCGGGGTGGTGGACCGCTCGATCACCTGGTCGATGAAGCCGTACTCGCGCGCTTCTTCGGCGGTGAACCAACGGTCGCGGTCCGAGTCGGCCTCGATCCGCTCGACCGGCTGTCCGGTGTGGAACGAGATGCGCTCCGCCATCATCCGCTTCAGGTAGATGATC
>JBOGFV010000036.1:0-6827 GCA_050743525.1 Acidimicrobiales bacterium | reverse complement strand
AGAGACTCGTGGCCGAGGATGAGACGCTCGCGGCCGGGCGGCGGCCAGCCGTAGGCCCCGGAGAGGATCTCGGCATCGGTGCCGCAGATGCCGACCCCGACCGTCTCAACGAGCACCGGCCCATCGGACTCGGGTGGCTCGTCGACCTCGGAAAGCTCGGCCGTGCCGGCCTTGAGCGGCACCACCGTCAGCGCCTTCATGGTTTCCTCCTGGCTCCGTCGCCCTCGGCCGACGCGGTCGGGCGGGTCCTTACGTGCAGCCGCTGGGCGTGGAGGTGGCGCTCGTCGGCGGCGAGCCGCCCGGCCCCCCACATCCGCCACGGCATGCGGGTGGTCCGACCCATCCCGACCAGCGGCTCGACCGACGAGCGACGGGCACCGTCGACGTTGCCGCTCAGCCGAAAGGCGGTGTTCACCAACGAGACGTGCGAGAAGGCCTGGGGGAAGTTGCCGACCTGGCGCTTCAGCACCGGGTCGTACTCCTCGCTCAGCAGACCGAGGTCGTTGCGCAACTCGAGCAGCCGGCCGAACAGCTTCTCGGCCTCGTCGATCCGGCCGATCATGTGGAGGCAGTCGGCCAGCCAGAACGAGCAGGCCAGGAACGCACCCTCCCTTCCGGTGAGCCCGTCGACCGCCCCGTCGTCGCTGGTCCGGTAGCGCAGCACGAAGCCGTCGTCGACCAGCTCGCGCTGGATCGCCTCGACGGTCGAGACGACCCGAGGATCGTCGGGGGGCAGGAAGCCGACCAGCGGAACCATGAGGATGCTGGCGTCCAGCTGGTCGGACCCGTAGTACTGGGTGAAGGCCTGCTTCTCTTGGTTGAAGCCCTTCTCGCAGACCTCGGCGTGGATCTCGTCGCGCAGCGCCCGCCACTTGTCGAGCGGGCCCTCGAGGCTCGGCCACGCCTCGAGGGTCTGCACGGCCCGGTCGACGGCCACCCAGGCCATGACCTTGGAGTGGGTGAAGTGGCGGCGCGGGCCCCGGACCTCCCAGATCCCGTCGTCGGGCTCCTTCCAGCCGGTCTCCAAGAACTCGATCAGGTTGCGTTGCAGGTCCCACATGGCCCGGCTCGTCACCCCGTCGAACGCGCAGGCCTCGAACAGCGCCGACATCACCTCGCCGTACACGTCCAGCTGGTACTGGCCCGAGGCGGCGTTGCCGATCCGCACCGGCTTGGAGTCCTCGTACCCCGAGAGCCAGTCGACTTCCCACTCCTCCAGCCGCCGTTCGCCGGCGGTGCCGTACATGATCTGCAGTCGCGACACGTCGCCGGAGGCGGCCCGCAACAGCCAGTCCCGGAA
Source organism: Acidimicrobiales bacterium (assembly GCA_050743525.1). Classification (GTDB taxonomy): domain Bacteria; phylum Actinomycetota; class Acidimicrobiia; order Acidimicrobiales; family RAAP-2; genus Palsa-461. The sequence continues at coordinate 5,527 of JBOGFV010000036.1, read as the reverse complement.
CGCCATCGCCTCCTCGTGGTAGCCGCCCCGCATGAGCGACTCGAGGGTCAGGGTGGCGTCGCGAAGCCAGCAGTAGCGGTAGTCCCAGTTCCGGTTGCCACCGATCGCCTCGGGGAGCGAGGTGGTGGCGGCGGCCACGATGCCGCCGGTCGGCTCGTAGGTGAGGGCCTTCAGCGTGATGAGCGAACGCAGGACCGCCTCGCGGTGCTCGCCCTCGAAGCAGCAGCCGGACGACCAGGCGCCCCACCAGCCGGTCGTGGCCTGCACCGAGTACCAGGGGTCAACCGGACGGGGTGGCTTTTCGTGGGAGAGGAACCAGGTGAAAACGAAGGGGATGTGCTGACCCTCCGACAGCGTGAACTCCGAGACCGTCTTCATGTCCTCGCCGTGGGTGTCGGCGAGGGTCCACAACCCCACCGAGTCGGGCCCGGCCGTCGCCACGACGAGGTTCTCCCAACGCGTCACCCACGGGACGACCTGGCCGTACCCGAACCGGATGCAAAGGTCCATCCGGACCTCGACGCTGCCCGAGAGGCACTCGACGATCCGGACCACCTGGGGGTGCTCCTCGCGGATCGGCATGCAGTCGGTGAGGCGCAGCCGGCCCGACCGGGTCTCGAACTCGGTCTCGAGGACGAGGGTGCCCTCCCGGTACCGGCGGGAGCTCTTGGTCACCTTCCCCTTGGGGGCGATCCGCCAGTAGCCGTTGGACTCGTCGCCGAGCAGCTTGGCGAAGCAGGCATCGGAGCCGAAGTGGGGCAGGCACAGCCAGTCGATCGAGCCGTCCCTTCCGACCAGGGCGGTCGTATGGAGATCGCCGATCACGGCGTAGTCCTCGATCGGCAGGCCCACTGCGGCCATTGTGGCCCGCCGGGGCCGAGGGCCGCGCGCAGGGGCCTGGCGACGACCTCAGTCGGGCGAGCAGCTCATGGTGCTCACCGGGGCGGTCCGGCTCTCGTTGGCCCGCACCTCGTTCAGGACCGCCGGCGAGGTGAGGGCGTAGCCGACGTCGTTGCTGGTCGTGGACCGGGAGAAGACCACCCCGACGACCTGGCCGGCCGTGTCGATCAGCGGGCTGCCCGAGTTGCCCGGCTCGACTACCCCGTCGACCTCGTAGACCTGCTTGGTCACCACCCCCTGGTCGTAGATGTTCCGGGTGGCGGCGTTGAGGCGGGTCGCGACGGCAGCCGGAGTCGCGGTCAACGGCCCGTCCTCGGGGTACCCGAGGATGACCCCCTGGGTTCCCCTGTTCACGAGGCCGGGGTCGATCGTGAGCGGCTTGCCCATCGGCGCGGCGGTCCGGAGCAGGGCCAGGTCGAGCTGGGGGTCGAAGAAGATGGCGGTGGCCGGGTAGGCCGCCCCGCCCGCCACCACCTCGGTCGTCGTCTCGCCGGCGATCACGTGCGCGTTGGTGACGACCACGCCCGGCTTCACCTCGAATGCGGTGCCCTCCTGGGTGACGCCACAGGCACCCCCGATCACCTTCACCGTCGAGGCCTGGGCGAGCGCCGAGATCTCGTTGGCCCGGCCCTGGGTCGGGACGGGGACCGGGGAGGCGAGCTCGGGCGGCAGCTGGGCGAAGATCGGCTGCGCCCCGGTGGCGCTGAGGAACGCCTGGACGTGTGCGAACACCGACGGCACCGGGGGCATGACCTCGTTGACGGCCCTCATGACGTCCGAGCGCGAGATGGCCGAGCTGAGCCAGGTGTAGCGGGACTGGGCCAGGACCCCGCTGAACACCCAGGCCGACAGGAGCACCGCCACCACGGCCACGACCACCCCGAGGCCGGCGTCGACCTGCCCGAGGTGATGCCGCTTCAGCGTCACGTTGCTCCAGCCGCCCACGATCCGGCCGCCCACCCCGAGCAGGCCGGCGGCGACGAGCACCACCACCAGGGCGACGGTGGACTTGACCACCCCCGGATGGAGCGAGGACACGATCGCAATAGAGAGGAGCGTCCCGAGCACGAGGCCGAGCCAGAACCCCCCGAACGTGAACAGCTGGATCAGGGCCCCGAGCCGCAGCCCGTGCACGGCCGCCGCGATCATCGCGACCAGCAGGACCAGGTCGACCCAGTTCACCCGCGTCGAGGGTAATTGACGTTGCCCGGATGTCCATGCCGAGGTCGTCGCAACGTGTTCGTAAACTAAAGTGCCCTTGACTCGGTGGGGATCCGTGGCTCCGGGGAGGGGAAAGATGCAGACCGTGGCATCCCGGCCACGTCCCCGCCCGGGGGCCACGTTCCGCTTCGCCGTCCCGACGGCGCTCTCCCTGGTGCTCGCGCTCGGCTGGGCCGGCCCGGCCGGGGCGGCCAAGACGCACCGCCACCGCCCACCACCGGTGGTCGCGACGGGCCAGCCGGCGCCGGCGCCGATGAACAGCGCGTCGGCCGTGTCGTGCGGTGACGTCGAGCACTGCTGGGCGGTCGGGTTCGGCACCGGCACCACCGCGGCGGTCTCGGTCTCGCGAGATGGAGGTGACACCTGGGCCCGCCAGTTCGTTCCGGCGTCGGTGACCGCGCTGGCCGGGGTCTCCTGTACCGGGAAGCTCGATTGCCTGGCGGTCGGGGCGACCGCCACCGCTGGAGCGGTGATCTGGACCCGTGACGGGGGCCACACCTGGACGCTCGGCGCCGTTCCGGCCGGTGCCGCCGCCGTCACCGCCGTCCAGTGCGCGCCCAGGCTGACCTGTCTCGCGCTCGCGACCGACGGCATGACCTACTGGAGCGAGGTCACCACCGACCTCGGCCAGAGCTGGACGCGGGGCGGGAACCTGCCCGCCGGAATGTCGGCGTCACCCGCGCTCACCTGCCCGACCCCCGGGACCTGCCTGGTGGCCGGGTTCGCGCCGACGGGCCCGGGCCGCGGCGCCGGCGCCATCGCGGCGACCGACAGCGATGGGCAGACGTGGTCGGCGGCGACCGTGCCGACCGGCATCGGAATCCTGCGCGGCATCACCTGCACGGGGTCGACTTGCCTGGCCGCCGGCACCGCGTCGACGGCCACCACCGGCTTCGTGCCGGGTGCCGGGCAGCTGCTCACCTCGACCGATGGCGGGGCGACCTGGGCGCCGGTGCCGGCCGGGGCTCCCCACGACGACGCCTTCGCGGCCTCGTGCCCCAACGCGAAGACCTGTGTGGTCGTGGGGACCGACTGGGTCGGCAAGTCCCAGCCGGTCCCGAAGGGTGCGGTGATCGCGAGCCTCGACGCCGGCACCCTCTGGCGGGCCGCCACCCTCCGGTTCGTCCCGGTCGGCATGGCCGCCATCTCGTGCCCGCGGGTCAACACCTGCGTGGCGGTGGGCGGCAACGTGCTCGTCCACATCGTCCTTCCAGTGCGCGTGGTGGTCGTCCCGAAGCACCGCACCGCCCGGCCGACCTCGAGGGTCGGCGGGGTTCGGTAGGCGCCGGACCCGCCGGCCTGGTAGGGAGGGGCGGATGCACGTCGGCGTGGTGTTCCCGCAGATCGAGATCGGCAACGACCACGGCGCGGTGCGGGCCTACGCGGAGGCGGTCAACGAGCTCGGGTACCACCACCTGCTCGCCTACGACCACGTGGTGGGCGCCGACCCCGGGGTGCACCAGGGGTGGGCCGGCCCGTACTCGATCAACGACCCATTCCACGAGCCGATGGTCCTGTTCGGGTACCTGGCCGCCTTCACCGACTTGGAGCTGGTGACCGGGATCATCATCGCCCCCCAGCGACAGACGGCGCTCCTGGCCAAGCAGGCCGCCGAGGTCGACGTGTTGACCGGTGGCAAGTTGCGGCTCGGTGTCGGGCTGGGCTGGAACCGCCTCGAGTACGAGGCGCTCGACAAGGACTTCTCCAACCGGGCCAGCCGGATCGCCGAGCAGGTCGAGCTCATGCGGCGGCTGTGGACCGAGGAGAGCGTCACCTTCGAGGGGCGCTACGAGCGCACCAACGGGGTCGGGATCCGGCCGATGCCGGTCCAGCGCCCGATCCCGGTGTGGTTCGGCGCCGTCGCCGAGCCGGCCCTGCGCCGAGTCGGGCGGGTGGCCGACGGCTGGTTCCCGCTGGTCCGGCTCGGGGACCAGCTGAAGCGTGCGAACGACGTCGTCCAAGCCTCGGCGGCCGAGGCCGGGCGGGGGCCGATCCCCTGGGAGGGGCGAATCGCGATCGAGCCCGACCGGGCCACGCTGGAGCGCCGCTTGTCCGGCCTGCGAGAGGCCGGCGCCGCCTACGTATCGCTCGACACGATGCGCCAGGGGTACCACGGGGTCGACGAGCACATCGCGGCCCTGGGCGCCGCCGCGCCGGTCGTCCTGCCCGGCTGAGCGCCCGGAGGCCGACGGCTTCATCGGGTGAATTTTCCAGTTCGGAGGCGATTTCCGACACTTTGGCTCCGTGTTCTCCGTTCGCGGAACGTTCATCTCCCGCCGTTACGGTCCACACCAATGACCCCGGGGGACCAGTTCACGCAGGCGCCCTTCGTAGCGGGCGTCCCCACCACCGAGATCGACCCGATCCTCGAGCCCTGGACCCGAACCGGTCCCGGCCAGGCCGACGTGGTCCACTCCGACGGCCTCTCGCTCTCCTTCGGCGACAAGCGGATCCTCTCGGACATCCACATCCCGTTCCGTCGGGGCACAATCACTGCCCTGATCGGCCCGACCGGGGGCGGCAAGTCTCATCAGCCGCCTACCGAAGGAGCCAACGGCCCGGTCCTGGGCGCGCTGCTTGCTTGTCACAAGCAACTATCATCGGCCGGATGACCACGACGCCCGCCGTCGACACGGGCGCGCTCGACGCCGTCAGGCAGAGCATGCAGGACTTCGGCCGCATGGTCTCCCTGGGCAAGGTGTATGAGGCGGTCCTGCGGCGGTCCCGCATCGACCTGTCCCGGGCCGACGTGCAGCTGCTCCACATCCTGTCCGAGGCGGGCGACGGGATCCGGCTGGGCGAAGTGGCCGAGCGCCTGGGCGTCGACGCGCCCACCGTCACCCGGCGAGCCCAGCAGCTGGAGTCCCGCGGGCTGCTCCGCCGGGCTGCCGACCCGTTGGACAAGCGGGCCCAGCTGGTGCAGCTGACTGCGGCGGGCACCCGCTCGGTCGAGAGGACCAGGAGCGTCTTCCGTCGCTGGCTGGAGGAGGTCCTCGCCGATTGGACCGGGTCGGAGCGACTCGAGCTCGCCGCCCTCCTCGAACGATTCACTCACGACGTCCACTCGGAGCTCGAGTGCCATGGCCACTGACACCACCGGGCTGAGGACCGCCGCCGAGGCCGGTCGGCCGCCGCTCCCGGCGGCGGCCCCGCGCAAACGTTCGTCGGCCGAGCACCGCCGGCTGCTGATCATCCTCGGGACCCTCATGCTGGCGATGTTCCTGAGCGCGCTCGACCAAACCATCGTGTCGACGGCCCTGCCCACCATCGCCGGCGACCTCCACGGGCTCAACCACCTCTCGTGGGTGGTGACGAGCTACCTGCTGGCCTCGACCATCACCACGCCACTGTGGGGCAAGCTCGGCGACCTCTACGGCCGCAAGGTGTTCTTCCAGCTGTCAATCGT
>JBOGFV010000035.1:0-6572 GCA_050743525.1 Acidimicrobiales bacterium | reverse complement strand
GGTTGTGGGTGTGCGCGGCACTCTTCTTCGTGGCCGTCTCGGTGCCGTGGCAGGACCATTGGTTCGGACCGTGGGTCCCCCACGTCCCGTGGCTCCTGATCGCGGTGGTCTGCCTCTTCATCTGGCGGTCGGGCCGGCGCCACCGTCACCACCACCAGCTGCCCTCGTGACGAGGGGGGAGCGACGAGGGCTGTTAGAGCTCCTTCTCGGGAAGCCGCTCGACATTGACGTCGCGAAACGAGACGACCCGGACCGAGGGAACGAACCTGGCGGGGCGGTACATGTCCCAGACCCAGGCGTCGGTGAGGACGAGCTCGATGCAGGAGGGCGAGATGTCGGCGCGCACCTCCATCGACACCTCGTTGGCTAGGTAGAAGCGGCGCTCGGTCTCGACGACATACGAGAACATCGGGAGCACCGCCCGGTACTCCTGGACCAGCGCGAGCTCGATGTCCGCCTCGTACTGCTCGAGGTCCTCTTCGCTCAACGGAGGACCTCGGCGCGACCCGACGGCCGCACCAGGGGCGACCTCACGTGCGGGCGGTCCGCCGCTCTTTGATCTTGGCGGCCTTGCCGACCCGGTCGCGCAGGTAGTACAGCTTGGCCCGGCGCACGTCGCCGAAGCTGGCCACCTCGAGCTTGGCGATGCTCGGCGAGTGGACCGGGAAGGTCCGCTCGACGCCGACCCCGAAGCTCACCTTGCGGACGGTGAAGGTCTCCCTGACCCCCGAGCCCTGGCGGCGGATGACCGCCCCCTGGAACACCTGGACCCGCTCCCGGCTACCCTCCACGACCCGGACGTGCACCTTGACGGTGTCGCCCGGCCGGAACTGGGGGATGTCGTCGCGCAGCGAGTCGCGGTCGATGGTCTCGGTCGGTTGCATATTGGTCCTTGTCTGTGGTCTCTGGCTCGCTGGCGGCCGAGCGCGGGGGAGAAAGGCGCTCCGGGCGGTCCCCCATGTTACCGCCGACCAGCCGAGGGCCGCCCCCGGGTAATGGCTCAGTTTTGAATCCGGGGGCCAGGTTCAAAATGAGCTGCTACCGCCCCCCGCCGGGTTCGTCGAGGAGCGCCGCCTCGGCCTCGGTCAGGCCGCCCCGGGCCTCGATGAGGTCGGGCCGCTCGGCCACGGTCCGGCGCAGCGCCCGGGCCCGCCGCCACCGCGCCACCGCGCCATGGTCGCCCGAGACGAGCACCTCGGGGACGCCCCAACCCCGGAACTCGGCCGGCCGCGTGTACTGGGGGTACTCGAGCAACCCGTCGGCGAAGCTCTCCTCGACCGGCGACTCCTGGTTGCCGAGCACACCGGGCACCAGCCGGAGCACCGCCTCGAGGACCACCAGCGCGGCGGCCTCCCCGCCCGCCAGCACGACGTCGCCGACCGACAGCTCGCCGTCGACCAGGTGCTCGACCACCCGCTGGTCGACACCCTCGTAGCGCCCGCACAAGAGCGAGAAGCCGTCGGTGTCGGCCAGCTCCCGGGCCATGGCCTGGTCGAGGCGCCGACCGCCCGGGCTGAGCAGGAAGAGCGGCCGGCGCAGGCCGCCCTCGGCCTCGACCCGCTCCACCACGTTGAAGAGCGGCTCGCACATGAGCACCATGCCGGGGCCGCCACCGAAGGGGGCGTCGTCGACGGAGCGCCGTGGATCCCCGGCCCCCGCCCGCAGGTCGTGCACGCGCAGGTCGACCAGGGCGCGGTCCCGGCCCCGCCCGATCAGGCTGGCCGAGCAGTACGACTCGACGAGGTCGGGGAAGATCGTGAAGACGTCGACCCGCATCTCAGTCCAACAGGCCTTCGGGGATGTCGACCACCACCTGACCACCGGCCTCGTGGCCCACCACGAATCGGAGCGGCACGAGGCCACCGCCCTCGAGCACCAACAGGTCGCTGGCCGGATTGGCCTCGACGGCCACCACCACGCCGAGCGATCGGCCGTCGGTCGAGGTGACGGTGGCGCCGATGAGCTCGTGCACCCACAGGGTCCCCGGCCGGGCGAGCGGACGAGCCCGCAGCACCACCCCGCGCAGCGACTCGGCGGACGTCCGGTCGGCCACCGCCTCGAAGTGGACGAGGTAGGCGGCCCCGTGCGGACGGGCCGCTGCCACGGTGAGCGGGCCCCGGTCGCTCGACAGCACCGACCCCGGCTCCAGCCGCGACGGCTCGCTCCACAGATCCACGCGGACCTCGCCCAGGAGGCCGTGGGCCCGCCCGATCCGGCCGACCTCGAGCTCGGCGTCGTCTCCGAGCGGGGCGCCGGCCCCGGGCGCCATCTCAGTCGTCGACGATGTCGACGCTCACCTGGGTGCCGTCGCGGGCCCCGGCTGCCCCGACCAGGGTCCGGATGGCCTGGGCGGTCCGGCCGCGTCGGCCGATGACCCGGCCCATGTCCTCGGGCGCCACGTGGACCCGGAGCACCACCGAGTCGCGGCGGTGCTCGGTGTCGACGACGACCGAGTCGGGCTCGTCGGACAGCGACCGGGCCAGGTAGGTGAGAACGGCGATCGGCGTCGACTGATCGCCACCGTTCCCCTCGATCTCCTCGACGGAGCCGCGAGAGCCCGAGCGGGCGTTGACATCGCCCTCCTCGTAGTCGACCTCGTCCTCGACCTCGTCGTCCTCTTCGACGTCGTCATCGGCGTCGGACCCGGCGATCGTGTTGATGTCGCCGACCTCGTAGTCGCCGCTCACCTCGACTTGCCCGCCTGGAACTCGTCCCACGCGCCGGAGGCCTTGAGGAGTCGCTCCACCCGCTCGGTCGGCTGGGCGCCCTGGCCCAGCCACTTGAGCGCCTTGGTGTTGTCGATGATGACGACGGCCTCGGGCTCGGCGGTCGACTTGCCCCTCGGGGCGTAGGTGCCCAGGATCTCGAGGAAGCGGCCGTCCCGGGGCGATCGGCTGTCGGCCGCCACCACCCGGTAGGTCGGCTGCTTCTTCTTTCCCATCCGCACGAGGCGGAGCTTCACTGCCACCGGTTGGTTCCTCCGTAGGTCGTCGGTCGGGCCGGACGGGCCCGGGCCCGCTGGGTCGGGGCGGCCCGAGCCCCGGCTGATCGCCCGGGGCCGCTCGAAGCGACCATTCTCGCAGATACGGGCGACCCGGTGACCCGGCGTGGCCCAGCCTCCTGCGCCCCCAGTCGTGGCGGTGGCTTGCCGCCCCGATCAGCGGCCCTTGGGCGGGGTGACCCGGCCGCCCTTCTTCTTCTTGTTGGGCCTGCCCTTCGCTCCCGGCGTCGGCCGCGACGCCGGGGGGGCGCCGGAAGGGGCCCGCCCGGCCAGCATCTCGTTGAGAGACTCCTTGGCGCCCCCGGAGGCCGCCATCTGGCGAGCCGCCGCCAGCCGGCTCATCCGGCCCCCGCCCGGCATCGCCCCGGCCAGCGCGTTGGGGCCCAGGCCACGCATCATCTTCTGCATCTCCTTGAACTGCTTGAGGATTTGGTTCACCTCCTGGGTGGAGGTGCCGCTCCCCCGCGCGATGCGGACCCGGCGCGACCCGTCGACGATGACCGGGTCGGCCCGCTCCTTCGGGGTCATCGACCGCACGATCGCCTCGACCCGCGAGACCTGGGAGTCGTCGATCTGGTCGGCGGCCTGGCGGAGGTCTTTGGACATCCCCGGCATGAGCCGCATGATCCCGCCGAGCGATCCCATCTTTTGGACCTGGTGCAGCTGCTCCAAGAAGTCGTCGAGGGTGAGGCGCCCCGACATCAGCCGCTCGGCCGTGCGGGCGAGGACGTCCTGGTCCATGGTCCGCTCGGCCTGCTCGATCAGGGTGAGCACGTCGCCCATGCCGAGGATCCGGTCGGCCATGCGGTCGGGGTGGAAGAGGTCGAGGTCGCCGAGCCTCTCGCCGGTCGAGGCGAAGACGATCGGGCGCCCGACCACCTCCTTCACGCTGAGCGCGGCGCCCCCGCGGGCGTCGCTGTCGAGCTTCGAGAGGATCACCCCGTCGAGGCCCAGGGTCTCGTGGAAGGCCCGGGCGGTGGCCACCGCGTCCTGGCCGGTCATCGCGTCGATGACGAGGAACGTGTAGTGCGGCTCGGTGCGGACCGAGATGCGACGGACCTCGTCCATCAGCGCGCCGTCGATGGTGAGCCGACCGGCGGTGTCGATGATGCAGACGTCACGACCGAGTCGGCGGGCCTCCTCCACGCCGGCCACCGCGGTGGCGACCGGGTCGCCCGGCTGGCTGAACACGCTCACCTGGGCCGAGGCCCCGAGGACCCGGAGCTGCTCGACGGCGGCCGGGCGCTGGAGGTCGGCCCCGACCAGGAGCGGGTTGCGGCCCTGCCCCTTCCACCACTGGGCCAGCTTGGCGGCGGCGGTCGTCTTGCCGGAACCCTGGAGCCCGGCCAGCAGCACGACCGTGGGGGGCCGGGGGGCGTAGGTGAGGCGGAGGGCCTCGCCGCCGAGCGCCTCGATCAGCTGCTCGTGGACCGCCTTCACCACCTGCTGGCCCGGGGTCAGGCTCTTGGTGAGGACCTCGTCGCTGCAGCGCTCCCGCACCGCCTCGATGAAGTGGCGGGCCACGCCGAGCTCGACGTCGGCGTCGAGCAGGGCGGTGCGGATCTCGGCCAGCGCCTCGTCTAGGTCGGCCGGCGAGATACGGCCTCGGTTCCGGAGCCTCCCGGCGACGCGCTCGAGCCGGTCCGAGAGGGCGTCGAACATGGGGAGTTCAGGCTATCGGAGCCCTACCGGCCGACCAGCGCGTCGACGAACGCCTCGGGGTCGAACGCGATGAGGTCCTCGGGGCCCTCGCCGACGCCGACCAGCTTCACCGGAATGCCGAGTTGGCGCTCGATCGGGATGACCACGCCGCCCTTGGCGGTGCCGTCGAGCTTGGTCAGCACCACGCCGGTCACCCCCACCGCCTCGGTGAACTCGCGGGCCTGGGCCAACGCGTTCTGGCCGGTCGTTGCGTCGAGCACCAGCAGCACCTCGGTGACCCGGCCAGGCGCCCGGTCGGCCACCCGGCGGATCTTGCGCAGCTCTTCGACGAGGTTGACCTTGGTATGCAGGCGCCCCGCGGTGTCGGCCAGCACCAGCTCGTTTCCCCGGGCCTTGGCCCGCTGCACCGCGTCGAAGACCACCGAGGAGGGGTCACCGCCCTCGGCGCCCCGCACCACCTCGGTGCCGACGCGCTCGGCCCACAGCGCCAGCTGGTCGGCGGCGGCGGCCCGGAAGGTGTCGCCGGCGGCCAGCAACGGCGACCGGCCGCCACGCTGCTCGGCCAACGCCAGCTTGCCGATGGTGGTGGTCTTGCCGGCCCCGTTCACGCCGACGACCAGCCACACGCTCACGACGCCGTCCTCGTCGTCGACGCGCAGCTCCCGGTCCGGGTTCTCGTCGAACACGGCGACCAGCCGCTCGCCGAGCGCGTCGGGGAGCCCATCGGCGTCGGCACCGGCGGACCGGAGCTCGGCCAGCAGCGCGTTGGTCGTCTCGACCCCGACGTCGGCACGCAGGAGCGCCTCCTCGGCGGCATCGAAGGCCGCCGAGGCGTCGGCTCGGCCCCCGAGCGCCCGCAACGGGGCGAACAAGCTCCGGGTCCGGCCCAGCCGTTCACGGAGGACCGGCGGGGCCGGTGGGGCCTCCTCCGGGCGCCCGACCTCGGCCGGCGGGGGGCTCGGCGGCGCCTTCTCGACCCTGGGGGCGCCCGGGACCGGCGTCTTGCGGCGGCGGGTGACGACGATCGTCCCGGCCAAGGCCAGGACGACCACGACCCCGAGGACGATCCACAACGCAATCACGGAGTCGGCAGCCTACCGAGAACCCTGCCGAGCCAATGGACCGGTAGTGGCTCAGTCCGAGGGGCCAAGGCGGAACCAGTAGTTGACCGTCGGTCCCTGCTCGACCAACGCGCCCCCGAGGGACTCGTAGAGGGAGCGGGCCGGACGATTATCAGCCGCCGTGCTGAGGAACATCCGCTCCGCCCCGCACCCGACGGCACCCACCATGAAGGCGTTCACAAGTCTCCGGCCAATGTCCCGACGGCGGTGACCTTCGTCAACCTCCAGTTCATGCAAGTAGGCCATCGATGTGGCATCGGGACGCACCAGGTGATATCCCCAGCACCAGCCCACGACCTCGGACTCGTAGACCGCCAAGAACGAGAGTGCTCCAGGGGTCGACAAAAACGGACTAGCCGCACCGGCACCCCGGAGTCGCCGGATGGCCTGGTCAAATAACTCGGGTGCGTCAAGTCCGGCGGTGATCACTTGGTAGATCCTGGCAGCGCCTGCTCGTCCAACAGCCCAGCGATCTCCCACACCGACCATACGTGCTCCGCCTTTCCGCCTGCCATGGCCGGGGTGGTGGACCTCGAATCCAGATGCAAATTGAGCCACCACCCATGGACCCGCCGGCTGACCCTCACATTCGGCGATGGTTGCCGTCAGCTCGACGCTTTGCGTCCGACGAGATGAAAGACGCGGCTGAGTTGGCGGTAGGGGTCGCGTCGGCTGGCTTCGAGTTCGACCTCGGCGGTCGCGGCGACCTGTTTTGCGTCGCTCGGGTCCAACTCGGCTCCACTGAACTCGAGCCAGTCGACGAACAGCCATACCCCGTACCAGCGCAG
>JBOGFV010000034.1:0-2483 GCA_050743525.1 Acidimicrobiales bacterium | reverse complement strand
CGGCCGCCCGGTCATCTTCATCGGCCACTCCCAGGGCGCCGCCAACCTGATCCGGCTGCTGCGGGGCCAGATCGATAAGAACGTCAGCCTCAGAGCCAGGATGGTGGTCGCCATCATCCTGGGCGGCAACGTGCAGGTGCCGACCGGCAAGGTGGTCGGCGGCAGCTTCGCCGACATCCCGGCCTGCACCCGCACCGGTGAGACGAGCTGCGTCATCGCCTACTCGTCGTTCTCACAACCGCCGCCGTCCGACTCGCTTTTCGGCCGCCCCGGCGCGGGGGTAAGCCTGCAGTCCGGCCAGACCAAGTCGTCGGGCCAACAGGTTGTGTGCACGAACCCGGCCGCCCTCGGGAGCAGCGGCGCCCACGCGCTGTCGTCGTACTTCGTCACCATGGCCACCACCGTCCAGGGCCAGCCGTGGGTCAGCTACCCCGGCCTCTACACCGGCCAGTGCATGACGAGCGGCGGGGCTACCTGGCTCCAGATCACCTCGGCCGCCGGCGACAGCCGCCCGGTGGTCACACCGACGCTCGGCCCGACCTGGGGCCTGCACGCCGACGACCCCAACCTGGCCATTGGCAATCTGGTTGCCGACGTCCGGGCGGCCGAGGCCGCCTATTCCGCCCACCACTAGCGGCGGCGCGCCGTGGCACGTCGACCCGCACCTCTGAAGAGGCCTACCGGTTCCGCGTGGCCCGGCGCTGGCGGATGAGGCGGATCAATCGGCGGATCAGGTAACCCATGGCGCCACCCTACGCCGGTCCGAGAAGCCGTCCCGGGGCCATCCGGTACCCTGCGGGCGTGCTGAGCGGACCCTCGAGCGCCGACTCGACTCGCCCGTGGTGATCAAGGCCGTCCTCTTCGACCTGGGCGGGGTCCTGACCACCGGCCCCTTCGAGGGCTTCGCCAACTACGAGCGGGACGCCGGGCTGCCCGAGGGGCTCATCCGGAAGCTCAACTCGACCAACCCCGACACCAACGCCTGGGCCAAGTTCGAGCGGGGCGAGGTCGACTTCAACGGGTTCGGCGAGCTGTTCCGCGCCGAGGGCGCGGCCCTCGGCCACGAGGTCGACGCGGTGCGGGTGATGGCGGCCATGCGAGGCGAGATGCGTCCCGAGATGCTCGAGGCGGTGCGGTTCTGCCGGACCAAGTTCAAGACCGCCGCGCTCACCAACAACTTCGTGACCTCCGATCGGGAGCACCGCGGGGACACGCTCGGGCCGTTCGGCGACCTCTTCGACGTGGTCATCGAGTCGTCCAGGGTGGGGGTGCGCAAGCCCGACCCCCGCTTCTACGAGATGGCCTGCACGGCCCTCGAGGTCGCCCCGAGCGAGGCGGTGTTCCTCGACGACCTCGGGATCAACCTGAAGCCGGCCCGCGAGATGGGGATGACGACCATCAAGGTGGTGACCGGGCACCAGGCCATCGCCGAGCTCTACGACGTGTTGGGGGTGGCGCCCGAGGGATGGACCCCGCAACCCGACTGAGCAGCCAGTCGCCGCGGGGGCCGAGAGGAGGAGCGCGGTGAACGGACCCCTCGAGGACATCAAGGTCGTCGAGATCGCCAACTGGATCGCCGGGCCCAGCGCGACCGCGCTGATGGCCGACATGGGCGCCTCGGTGATCAAGGTGGAGCCGCCGAGCGGTGACTCGATGCGCAACAAGCTCCGCCAGCCCCGCTTCGCCGAGGGGTACCCGGGCACCGACGTCGTGTTCCAGCTGGACAACCGGGGCAAGCGCTCGATCGCGGTCGACCTCGGCGACGAGCGGGGCCGGGTGGTGGTGCGCGAGCTCATCGACCAGGCCGACGTGCTGGTGACCAACCTGACCCGGTCGCGCCTCGAGCGCTACGGGCTCGGCCCCGCCGCCCTGCACGAGCGCAACCCCGGCCTCGTCTACGCGCTGGTGACCGGGCAGGGCTCGAGCGGGGAGGACGCAGACCAGCTCGCCTTCGACGTGACCGCCTTCTTCGGGCGCGGGGGAGTGACGGCGCTGCTCGGCGAGCCCGGCGGCCTCCCGGTGGCGCCCCGGGCCGGCCAGGGCGACCACCCGACCGGGCTGGCGCTCCTCGTCGCGATCCTTGGCGCACTGCGGGTCCGGGACCGCACCGGCGAGGGCCAGCTGGTCGAGACCGCGCTGATGCGGGTGGGCGCCTGGACGGTCGCCTGCGACCTGGCCGCCACGCTCGTCGACGGGCGCCAGCCCTCCAAGCGCAGCCGCGAGCACCCGATCTCGCCGATGAACACCATGTACCGCTGTGCCGACGGGGCCTGGCTGGTGCTGTCCTCGCACAACCAGGCCAGCTGGCCCGGCTTCTGCGAGGCGCTCGGCCGACCCGAGCTGGCGAGCGACCCGCGCTTCGACACCGCGGCCAACCGCTTCGCCAACGCCGAGGAGCTGGTCGGCATCTTCGACGAGCTGTTCGGCTCCCAGCCCTTCGAGCACTGGGCCCCGCGCCTGGCCCGGACCACGCTTATCTGGGC
>JBOGFV010000033.1:0-11427 GCA_050743525.1 Acidimicrobiales bacterium | reverse complement strand
CGGTAGAAGCCGTGCAGCTTGTCGTTCAGGATCCCGGTGAATTGGCAGTGGAGCTCGGCCGAGCCGGCCGGCGCGGGCCGCTCCAGGGCGAAGGTGGCCCGGTCGCCCGCCTCGTCGATCCGGACGGTCGCGGCGATGGAGTCCCCGCCGGCGAGCTCCAGTCGGGCGTCGGAGATCTCGAGCTCCGCGGCATTGAGCACGATCTCGTCGACCTCGGTGTCGACGTCGACGCTCAGCTGTTCGGTGCCGGTGAACCGGGCCGCCTCGAGGTCGACGTCGATGCGGAGGCGGTAGTGGCGGGGGGTGACCGTCCGGGGAAGTCGGTGCGGCTCGTCGGGCGCGCCCGGACCACCGGGAGGTGCGACAGGGGACATGGCCACGAGGCTACCGGGCGCCGGTGCCGGGCTTCCCGGCGAGCCGCTTCCATTGAGGCTCGGCCGAAGGCGCGACCGACCCCACTACCCTGGCCTCCCATGGCACTCCCCGGGCCTTCGTCGCCCGGCGACCGCGGTCGCGACGAGCTCGATGTGGTGGGGGTGGGATCGGCGCTCGTCGACGTCATCGTGACCGCGTCCGACGGGGACCTCGCCGCCCACGGCCTCGTCAAGGGGTCGATGGCGCTGGCCGACCTCGAGCAGGCCGAGGCCATCCACGCGACCGTCACCGGCGCGCTCGAGCGCTCGGGCGGCTCGGCCGCCAACACGATGGCCGGCGTCGCCTCCCTCGGTGGCCGGGCCGGGTTCGTCGGGACGGTGGCCGGCGACCGCCTCGGCGGGGTCTTCACCGACGAGATCCGCGCCGCCGGCGTGTCGTTCGAGCCGAGCGCCGGGGCCGCTGCCCGTGCCGAAGCGGTGGGGACCGGCCGGTGCCTCGTGCTGGTCACCGAGGACGCCGAGCGGACGATGGTGACCTACCTCGGCGCGGCGACGACCATGGTGCCCGGCGACGTGCCGCTGGAGCTGGTCGCGTCGGCCAAGGTCGTCTACCTCGAGGGCTACCTGTGGGACCTGCCCCCGGCCATCGAGGCGATGCGCCGGGCCATCGTGGCGGGCCACGCCGCCAATGCGTCGGTGGCGCTGTCGCTGTCCGACCCGTTCTGCGTGCAACGCCACCAGCGCGAGTTCCTCGACCTGCTGCGAGAGGACGTCGACGTCCTGTTCGGCAACGAGGAGGAGCTGGTCGGGCTGTTCGGCGCGTCGTCGTTCGACGAGGCGGTCGACGCCGCCGAGGAGACCGGGATCCTGGTCGCCGCGACCCGGGGCCCCAAGGGATCAGTGGTGACGACCCCGCGCGGGCTGGTCGCAGTGTCGGCGGCGCCGGTGGAGCGGGTGATCGACACGACCGGGGCGGGTGACCTCTACGCCGCCGGCTTCCTCTTCGGGCTCACCCACGGCGCCGCCCCGGTGGCTTGCGCCGAGCTCGGCGGGCTGTGCGCGGCCGAGGTCATCTCGCACCTGGGGGCGCGTCCCGAGGCCAACCTGCGCGAGCTGGCCGGCGCCGCCGGCGTGCTCTGAGCCACGACTTGGAGGTCCGGTCCCGAACGGCGATGGAACAGGGGTTTGTCGGCATGCCCCCAGAAGTCGCCAGAGGGGTAGCGTCCTCGCCACCTCACCACCTCGCCACCTCGACAGCGAGGGACCGCCAGTTGGCGACTTGCTCGCCCTCGGCACGTTGAAGGCACTTCCGGTGTCACGTAGCTTTCCTTGGAGTGCGAGCCGAGCATCACAAGGACCCGTCGTGCTTCCACACGCTCGCTCTGCACGCGAACAGACGCCTCTGGACGTTCGCTCTCGATGCTGCCACACGGATCGGCGTCGGCACTCAAGGTAGGTCGCAGGACCGGGCGCAAGGTCCTTACGGCGAAGTCGGGGGCCTGCCAACGTCACGGGACACCAAGTGAGGCCGGCGGTCCATGGCGAACTGCGCCTTCTCACCTCCCTCGAGCGTGGTCGGCTGCCTCCTCGATTCCATCGGACTGACCGAAGTGAGGCCGCCGTCGCCCCGGGGGTCGCCCCGCCTCCGATCGCATCAATGCAGGACGCTCCCTGCCGACTCCTCTCCAAGAGGCCGGGGATCTGGTCGGCGGGTCAACATCGGGGCGGTTATCGAAGATGGTGAATGGAACGCTGTTGGCTGGTGCCGTCGATTTGAACGGCCCGGGACGGTACCTCCATTGGTCGATCTTCACCGTCTCGGAGGCCAACCTGGTCCTGATTGCCGTCATGGTCGTGATCTTCGGCGCGGCCCTGTTGATTCCATTCCCCGGTCACGGCGTCCATAGGGGATCGAACCCTTCCGGAGAGGGTGCCCGAGAGACTCTCGAAGATCCCACTGCCGTGACGACCAGTGGACCCTTCGTGGCAACGTCAGGCCAGGGAGACGACGCCGATGCGGCGATGTGGACAGCACGGCTGCGTCGTCGGGCTTTGCGGCTCCTGCCGCCGGGCAAGCTGCTCCCCGACCGCCAGCCGGCCTACGTCGGTTCGTGGATCTACGTGTTCGGCGTGGCGAGCCTCTCCACCCTCGGTCTGGTGATCCTCTCGGGGATCGTCATCGCCGTCGGAGGCCCTGACTGGTGGCACACCAACCCGGTCGGCCATTTCTTCAACAGCCTGCATCTGTGGAGTGTTGAGGCGTTCATGGCCTTCTTGGTCATTCACTTGTGGGGAAAGTTTTGGATGGCCGCGTGGCGTGGCCGTAGGTCGCTGACCTGGGTCACCGGTGTCGTGGCCTTCCTGGCGTCGGTCGTGGAGTGCTTCAGCGGCTACCTGTCCCAGCAGAACTTCGACTCCCAATGGATCTCCACCAGTGGCAAGGATGCCTTTGATGCCGTCGGCATCGGCGCGTTCTTCAATGTCATGAACTTCGGCCAGATGTTGCTGTGGCACATCGTGCTGATCCCGATCGTGCTCGTGGCCCTGGTCGGCGCGCACGTGCTGTTGGTTCGTGTACGGGGCGTCGCCCATCCGCTCCCAGTCCGTCGAGCGCGGGGCCGAGCCGAACTAAAGACTGCGGCCGCTGCTGACCGTGCCGAGTGGCGAGGACCCACGCGCCGCTATGACATTCTCAAGGAAGCGACAGTCGCCACCGTGGTCGCGACCGTCCTCGTCTTTGCCCTGGCCGGGCTCTTGTCCTCTCCCGATGTCCCGCCAGTCACGATCGCGACCTGGGCCAAAATCGCGCCCGCTGACTTTGTGGCCACCGCTGCCAGCGAGCTTGCCGGGACCAGCGAGACAGCCACGTACGGACCGCCGTACACCACGGGGAGTGGCAGCACCCAACGCATCTTGCTCGCGCCCGCGAGCATCGTCGGAGTGCGCCAGCCGATAAACGCCGCCCAGACCTTTGTCCTTTCTCCGCTTGAGAAGGTCGCGCCTACCGATGGTGTCCTTGTTGCGGCCTTGAACCGATACAACCGCGCCTCGGCCGCCACCCGTGCGTCCTGGAACAGCAGCTATGCCAAAGCCGTGACCAAGGTCAGCTTCCGCCACGGCGCCGCCGTCGTACCGACTGCCGCCGCTGGCCCGATTCCCGAGTTGGTCGCCACCGAACTCACCCTGGCCCGCAGCGGAGCGCTCGACGCGGATCTGATCGCCAACGACGCCTTCTACGGCACCAACTTCACCAAGCCGCTGCTGTTCCTCGAAGACGGTCAGTATTTTTCGGACAAAGCGACCGCCGATCACTTGACCGGCGCCCAGTGGGGCGTCATGAACGAAACCGGCAGCTACCCGGGACAACCGTGGCTGTGGCTGTACACCCTCTGGTACCAGGTGCCGGGCTTCGACAACTCAGCCAACGTTGACCTCATCGCCGTTTACCTCACTGGCGTCGCCACCGTCCTTCTCCTCGCTGTACCGTTCATCCCCGGTCTACGCGACATCCCCCGCCGCATCCCGGTCCATCGGCTCATCTGGCGCGATTGGAACAGGACAGGGGGTGATTGAGGCGGCACCGGTCGCGCCGTTGGAGGCGGGGAATGCCAGTGACCGTTGACCGGGTCCGTTGGAACGATGTCTTCCTGGCTGTACTCGGGTCCATGGGTCTGGCTGTGCAACGGACAGAGGTCGATTACGTGGCCCGGGTTGTCGCCTTGCTTCTGACCCGTTCAGAGGGGGTCTGGCCACCAAGGGCGCTGGGTGACCGGATGAGGTTGTAGCAGTCCTCCCACTCTTAGAGCCGCTCGTTGAAGAGTCCCGGGGCCGTCGATGACGACGCCTTGGAAGGGCCGGGTAGAACTCCTCCTCGTCGAACCCGTGGTCTGGGTAGGAGCTCAGCTTCTGACTGAGCCAGTACCTGCGGCCGCCCCGGAGGGGGCGTCGGTAGGATCGTGTTCGTGCACGAGCGCTGGCTCTCCCGTCGTGCGCTGGCCCTCCACCTCGCGGTCGTCGGGTGGGTCCCCGGCTGCCTGGTGGCCGGCTGGTGGCAGGTCACCCGGGCGCTCGACGGCAACGGCCTCAGCTACCTCTATTCGGTCGAGTGGCCGGTCTTCGCGCTCGTCGGGATCTGGATGTGGTGGTCGCTGATCCACACCGACCCCGACACGGTCGGCGCGCGGGCCCAGCGGCGCATGCAGCTCGCCCGGGCCAAGGCCGGCATCGAGCCGGCTGCCGCCGAGCGGCACCGGGAGGACGAGGACGCCGAGCTGGCGGCCTACAACGACCGCTTGGCCGAGCTGGCCGCGGCGGCCCGCCCGAAGACCTGGCGGGCGTCGCGGTGAGCGGGGCGCTGCTGCGCTACCGGGTCATGGCCTACATCGTGGGCGTCGCCCTGATCGTGCTGGTCTGCATCGGGATCCCCCTGCAGACCGCCGGGCACTTCGACGGCGTCGTCAAGGTGGTCGGGCCCATCCACGGCGCGCTCTACATCGTCTACCTGCTGGCCGCCGCCGACCTGGCCCGGCGGGCCCGCTTCGGGCTGCTCCAGGTCGCGGTGATGGTGGCGGCCGGGCTGGTGCCCTTCGTCGCGTTCATCGTCGAGCGCCAGGTGGTGCGCCGGTTGGGCCGGGCCGCCTCGACGCTGCCCGACGTCGGCGTGCCGGGTCACTGAGCCCAGTCAGTCGGCGGTCTGGGGGTCCGGCGGCAGGAAGGCCAGCGGCAGGTCGGCCATCTGCACCAGAACCGACGCGACCCAGCGGGTGAGGCCGTCGACGATCGGCCCGATCGTGCTCGCGTCCTCGAGGTTCGGCTCCTCGAAGCGGATCGACCCCTCGTAGGTGGCCTCGACGGCCCACCGGGCCGGGACCGGCCCGTCTTCGGTCGATTCCTCGAAGACCTGCTCGACCGCGGCCGAGGTACGCACCAGGGCGTCGGCGCCGAGGTGGGGGCTCTCGGGCGGCAGCGTGGCCAGGACGGTGTCGAGGCTGGGCGGGGAGGCGAGCCGCTGGATCCGCAGGGCCACCTCCACGATGACCTCGGGGAGCTCGCTCGGGGCCTCGCCGATCGACCAGCTGCGGTAGGCGGTCTGGCTCCAGGTCGGCCAGTCGAGCGACAGGTCGGCGCGGACGCGGGGCGGCTGGTCCTCGCCGGGGAGGCTGTAGGAGGTTTCGAAGGAGATGTCGCCCAGAAAGACGTCCACCTGGAACCGCTCCTCGACCGCCTGACGCTGGAGCAGCGCGCCCTCGAAGGAGCGGTGGAGGGCGTCGATGACGTCCACGAGCAGGTGATCGATCACGAAGGGCCGAGGCTACCCGGCCCGACTGCGGCCGAGCCCGGTCGGTACGATCGGCGTCGTGCCCGACACGAACCCATGGCTGGGCCGACGCGTGCTCGCCTACGCGCACCAAGGCGGCGCGTGGGAGTGGCCGTCGTCGACGCTCTTCGCCATGCGCAACGCGGTGGCGTCCGGCGCGCACGCGCTCGAGCTCGACGCCCACGGGACCAGGGACGGCCACGTGGTGGTGTGCCACGATCCGACCGTCGACCGGACCACCGACGGGGCCGGAGCGATCGCGGACCTGACCCTCGCCGAGGTGCAGGCCCTCGACTCGGCCTACTGGTTCATCCCCGGTGCCGACGTGACCCCGGGGCGGCCCGAGGCCGACTACCCGTACCGGGGACGGGCCGCCGACGACCCCGAGTTCCGCATCGCCTCGCTGCGCGAGGTCCTCGAGGAGTTCCCCGAGGTCACCCTGAACCTCGACATCAAGCAGTCGGCCCCGGTGGTCGCGCCCTACGAGCAGGGCGTCGCCGACCTGCTGGCCGAGTTCGGCCGGACCGAGGATGTCATCGTCACCTCGTTCGACGACCGGGTGACCGAGGCCTTCCACGCCCTCGCCCCCGACGTGCCGACCTCGGCCGGGACCGCCGGGACGGCCGCCTTCTATCAGGCCATCAACCACGCCGAGGAGCCGCCGCCCACCAGGGCGGTGGCGTTCCAGGTCCCTGAGCGCTACGGCGACATCGTGCTCGTGAACGAGCGGTTCGTCTCCGAAGCCCACCGGACCGGCGTGGCCGTGCACGTGTGGACGGTCAACGACGTCGAGTCGATGGAGCGGCTGGTGATGCTGGGCGTCGACGGGATCATCTCGGACACCCCGAGCGACCTGATGGCAGTGTTGCGCCGCAACGACGTGGCGTGGGAGGGCCCGAGCGCTTGAAGCGACCGGGCTGGCGGCCCAGTGGTCAGCCCGGTCGGTGGGCCGAGAAGCGGAACTGGTAGTCGGTCGGCTCGATCACGCACTCGGAGAGGCCGGCTGCCGAGAGGCGATCGGCCATGGTCCCCGGGTCGACCGGGACGAAGGTGTCGTCGGCATGACCCCGACGGATCGGCTCGCTGTCGATTGCGTCGACCCCCACGAACAGCCCGCCGGGCTGGAGCACCCGGCGCACCTCGGCGAAGAGCCGATCCTGGGCCTGCGCCGAAGCCATGTGGTGCAGCATCGAGAAGCACATGACGCTCGAGAAGGCGTCCTGCCGGAGCCCGGCCTCGGTCGCGTCGGCGCACAGCACGGTCACGTTGGTGCCGGCCAGTCGCCCGGCGAGGGCGCCGGCCAGATCCGGGTCCACCTCGACGGCCGTGACCCGGGGCACCCGGGAGCGCACGAGGTCGGTGGTGAGGCCGGGGCCCGGCCCGATCTCGAGGACGTGGTCACCGAGGCTGCCGACGCGCTCCACCCACGGCAACAGATCGGTCTTGAGCATCTCGGCCCAGCGCGCGCTGGCCAGGAACTCGAGATGGCCCTGGTTCACGTCGCGTCGCCCCCCTCGGCGGAACGACCAGGCTCAGCCGCGCCCCGCGTTCGGGCGCTTGCCGTGGTTCGCCTTGTTCTTCTTGCGCAGCTTGCGTTTCACGGTTCGCTTCGACATGAGCTGACCAGCCTACCGGGTCGCCACAGGGCCCCGAAAAAGTTGGGCCGGGTCCACCAATTGGTCGTAAGGCGAGGGAAAAGTGACGGGGCCCCGGGGCATCGGGTCCCCGAGCGCTGCCTGCTTCGGGCCGATCGTGCGGTTCTCCGGTGGGGCCGAGATGACGGCGCAGAGGCTCTCGCGCCACCTCGCCCGGGTCCGGCCCCGCACGAGCCCAGACCGGATGGGCCGGCCTGTCGAACCGGTCGCCGCTCGGGCCGATGAGCAGGGCAGCGCCCTGTAGGTTCGCCTCGTGCAACGCCTGGGGCTGGTCGGCCTGGCCAATGCCGGGAAGTCGTCGCTGTTCAACGCGCTGACCGGCGCGCACGTGCCGGTGGCGGCCCACGCGTTCTCGACCGTCGAGACCTCGGTCGGCGTGGCCCCCCTGCCCGACGCCCGCCTCGAGGCCCTGGCCGAGCTCAGTCACAGCGCCAAGGTGGTGCGGGCCGGGGTCGAGTTCGTCGACATCGCGGGGCTGGTGGCGGGCGCGTCGACGGGGGAGGGGATGGGCAATCGCTTCCTGGCCGGCATCCGCGAGGTCGACGCGCTGGTGGTGGTGTTGCGCGCGTTCAAGGACGAAGCGGTGTCGGGTCCCGACGATCCGCTGGAATCGCTCGAGACCCTGGAGCTGGAGCTCGTCCTGGCCGACGTGGCGTCGCTCGAGTCCCAGTCCGAGAAGCGGCGCAAGCAGGCCCGCCTCAAGGGCGACTCCTCGCTGGCCGCCGAGGCCGACGCGATCGACGCCGCCATGGAGGTGCTGCAGGCCGGCACGCCCCTGTTCCGCTCCCCGCTCCCCGCCGCGGTGCGCTCCCGGCTCCACAACTCGTTCCTGCTGACCGAGAAGCCGGTTCTGGCGGTCGTCAACGTGGGCGAGGACCAACTGGACGATCTCGACTCGCCGGTTGGGCCGGTCGCCGATCACCTCGGCGAGGCCGGGGGGACGATCGGGGTCTGCGTCCAGCTCGAGGCCGAGGCCGCCCAGCTGGAGCCGGCCGGACGGGCCGAACTGCTCGAGGGGCTGGGTCTCGGCGACGGCGTCGTGCCCAAGGTGGCGAGGGCGGCCTTCGAGCTCATCGGGCTGCGCACCTTCCTCACCACCGGCGACAAGGAGTCTCGGGCCTGGATCTTCCGGGCTGGGGCGCTGGCCCCCGAGTGTGCCGGCGTCATCCATTCGGACCTCCAGCGGGGATTCATCCGAGCCGAGGTCATCCACTGGGACGAGCTGCTCGACCTCGGGGGGTGGAACGAGGCCAAGGCGGCCGGGAAGCTGCGGGTCGAGGGGAAGGACTACCCGGTGAAGGACGGCGACGTCCTCGAGATTCGCTTCAACGTCTAGAGGAGGGTTATGCAGACCGGTTGGCTCCTCCGCGACGGACAGGTGCTGGCGGCCGCCGAGATCGCCGACTCCTTCACCGAGCGCCTGCGGGGGCTCATGGCCAGGCGCACCTACGACGGGGCGATGCTCCTGCCCCGGACCCGCTCGATCCACTCGTTCGGCGTCCGCTTTCCCCTGGACGTGGCCTTCCTCGACCGCGAGATGACCGTGCTCGTGACCCTGCGCCTGCGGACCTGGTCGATCACCCTGCCTAGCCTGAAGGCCTGCCAGGTGCTCGAGGCGCGGGCGGGGTCCTTCGAGCGATGGGGCCTGCGGTCCGGTGACCGCCTCGAGTTCCGCCCCACCGCGTGAGCGGGCCCGAGGGAGCCGGCGTCCTGGTGCTGGTGGCCACGCCGATCGGCAACCTCGGCGATCTCTCGCCCCGGGCCCGCGACGCCCTGGCCGTCGCCGATGTCGTCTGCTGCGAGGACACCCGGCGGACCCGCGCGCTGCTGAGCGCGTGCGGGCTGCCGAGCCGCCCGGCCCGCCTGGTCTCGCTGCACGGCCACAACGAGGCCGCCCGGGTCCCCGAGGTCCTGGCCTGGCTGGCCAACGGCCGGACCATCGCGCTGGTCACCGACGCCGGGACCCCGGCGATCTCGGACCCGGGCGCCCGCCTGGTCCGAGCGGTGACCGACGCCGGCTTCGTCGTGACCGAGGTGCCCGGGCCCTCGGCGGCGGTCATGGCCCTCACCCTGAGCGGCCTCGACACGGAGCGGTTCTGCGTCGAGGGTTTCGTGCCCCGCAAGGGCGCCGAGCGCCGGCGCCGGTTGGAGGCGCTCGGGGCCGAACAGCGCACCGCGGTCCTCTTCGAGGCGCCCGGCCGGGTCGCAGCGCTGCTCGCCGACCTGCTCGCCATCGTCGGGGACCGGCCGGTCGCGCTGTGCCGCGAGCTCACCAAGGTCCACGAGGAGGTGTGGCGCGGATCGCTGGCCCGGGCGCTCGACGCGGTTGCCGAGCGACCACCGGTCGGAGAGGTGGTGGTGGTGCTCGGGGGGGCAGCCCCGCCACCGGGCCCCGACGACGACGCCGTGCGGGCTGCGGTGGCGGACCGGTTGGCCCGGGGCGACTCGACCCGCCAGGCCGCCGTCGCCGTCGCCGCTGCCCTCGGCGTGGCGCGCCGCCGCGCCTACAACGAGGCGCTCAGCCTGCGAGAAGGCCCTCCGGGAGACGATTGAGCCGCCGGTAACCTGGCCCGGTGGGCCGGTTCTTCCTCACCACGCCGATCTACTACGTGAACGACGCGCCCCACGTCGGGCACGCGTACACGACCGTCAATGCCGACGCCCTGGCCCGCTGGCACCGGCTCAAGGGCGACGACGTCTTCTTCCTGACCGGGACCGACGAGCACGGGGCCAAGGTGGCCGAGTCGGCCGCCGAGCACGGCACCGACCCCCGGTCGTGGGCGGACCAGACCTCGGCCCGGTTCGCCGACGCCTGGCGGGGCCTCGACATCTCCTACGACGACTTCATCCGGACCAGCGAACCGCGTCACTACGCGGCGGTCCAGGCGTTCCTCCAGCGGGTCTACGACAACGGGTTCATCGAGAAGGGGGTGTACTCGGGCCTCTACTGCGTCCGGTGCGAGGACTACTACACCGAGGAGGAGCTGGTCGAGGGCAACTGCCCGAACCACGGCACCCCGGTCACCTTCATGGAGGAGGAGAACTACTTCTTCAAGCTCGACCAGTTCGAGGACCGGCTCCTCGCCTGGTACGAGGCCCATCCCGAGGCGGTCCGGCCGGCGGCCAAGCGCAACGAGGCGCTCGGGTTCATCAAGGGCGGCTTGCGCCCGATCTCGATCACCAGGACCTCGTTGAGCTGGGGGGTCCCGGTCCCCTGGGACGATGCCCACGTCTTTTACGTCTGGTACGACGCGCTCATCAACTACGCCACCGCGATCGGCTACGGCGCCGATCTCGAGCGCTTCGAGGCGTGGTGGCCGAACGTGCACCACCTGATCGGCAAGGAGATCCTGCGCTTCCACTGCGTGTGGTGGCCGGCCATGTGCATGGCCGCCGGGATCGACCCGCCGGCCAACGTGTTCGTCCACGGCTGGCTTCTGTTCGGCGGCGAGAAGCTGTCCAAGACCATGCTCCAGCGGCTGCGCCGCTCGGCCGACGAGGTCGAGATCACCGACGTCGCCCCCGATGTCCTGACCGACGACTTCGGGGTCGACCCGATCCGCTACCACCTGCTCCGGGCCCCCCTCGGGACCGACAGCGACTTCTCCTACGACGGGATCGTGGCCCGCTACAACGCCGACCTGGCCAACAACCTGGGCAACCTGGTCGCCAGGGTCGCCACCGTGGTCGGCTCCAAGTGCGGGGGGACCGGGCCGGCCCCGGCCCCCGACAGCCCGCTGGTCGTCGCGGCCGCCCAGGCGGCCGCCGAGGCGGCCGAGGCCTGGGACCGGTTCGCTCCCCACGAGGCGCTGGCCGCGACCTGGCGGCTGATCGGCGCGGCCAACTCGCTGCTCGAGGCCACCGAGCCCTGGAAGCAGGAGCCCGGCCCGGGTGTCGACGCCGTGCTCGGGAGCGCGCTCGAGGCCCTGCGGATCGTGACCCTGCTGGTCAGCCCGGCCATGCCCAGCACGGCCGAGGAGATCTGGCGCCGCATCGGCATGCCCGGCTCGCCGTCGGCCTGCCGGGTGCCGGGCGACACCGAGTGGGGTGGGTATCCAGGCGGCCTTCCGGTGACCAAGGG
>JBOGFV010000032.1:0-11201 GCA_050743525.1 Acidimicrobiales bacterium | reverse complement strand
CCGTGGAACAGCTCGCGGTCGGGCTCCAGGTCGAAGCGCTCGACGTCGAGGAGGCCCCGGTCGCTCGTCTCCATGAGCACGGGGAGCCGCCGGGCCCGGGCCGCCTCGCGCAGGAGCAGCTTCACGTCGAGGGAGTCACACTCCTCGATCACCAGGTCGAGGCCGTCGAGGAACTCGCCGACGTTCTCCTCGGTGACCCCGCTCGGCCACACCGACACCGAGAGGTAGGGGTCGATCTCGGCGATCCGCCGGGCCGCCGCCACCGTCTTGTTGACGCCGAGGTCGAGCAGGCTGACCGGGATCCGGTTGAGGTTGGTGATGGCGATGTCGTCGAAGTCGGCCAGGCGAAGCTCTCCACACAGACCCCCCATGGCCAGCAGGTGGGCGATCGAGTGCCCGACGCTCAGGCCGACGATCCCGATGCGCAGCTCCCGGAGCCGAGCCTGCTCCTCAGTGGTGATCTTGTTGCGGTTCCGGTCCAGCCGGAGCAGGTCGAAGCCCTGGGGGCCGACGATCTTGCAGAGGGTCTTGCGCCACGGGTAGTAGACGAAGCGCGGGGCTTCGTCGAGCGCCTCGGCAGGCACCGGCGGACGCAGGTCGGTCAGCTCGGCCCGCTGGTCGTTCAGCCGGTCGATCGTGCGGGTCCCGGTGGTGGTGAGCCGCAGGGCGATGGCCCGGTCGCTGCGGGACCGGCAATCGAGGATGAGCGGGCGCCAGGCGTTGTCCTCGAGGACGGCTGAGGCCTCCCGCAGCTGCGGGTGTGCCAGGTGGCCGAGCTCGGTGCGCTCCAGGAAGATCTGATCGGCCTCGGTGGTGTCGATCATTCGGGACCGGCGCCACACCATGAGCCGGGTCCGGTACTCCTCGCTCGGGAACGGGACGCTGTCAGCGCTGAGGTGATGCGCCCCGCACCCGAGGGCCGGCTCGAGGTGCTGCTCGGCCATGGTCGCGATCGCGAACTCGCAGCGCAGCCAGTGCATCGTGTACACGATGCAGCGGCCGAAGCTCTTGAACATCGAGTGCGGGCCGGCGCCCTTGGCGGCCGCCCAGGCGCCTTTGATCTCGATGACCCCGTGCGGCACGAACCGGCGGATCTGCGCTGTGAGCCGAGGCACCTCCGGGGAGAGGGCCATCTCGACGAGCGACAGGGAGTCCTCGACCTGGTTGAGCGGACCGTGGAAGCGCAGGCCGGCCTTGACGGTGCCGTCGGCCCGGCGCCCGACCACGAAGATCGTGACCCCGGCTCCG
This sequence comes from Acidimicrobiales bacterium, assembly GCA_050743525.1. GTDB lineage: Bacteria > Actinomycetota > Acidimicrobiia > Acidimicrobiales > RAAP-2 > Palsa-461. The sequence continues at coordinate 9,953 of JBOGFV010000032.1, read as the reverse complement.
TCCTCGAGCTCGCTGCGGTGGATGGCCTCGCCGATCCCGTAACGGGCGTAGGCGGCCGTGGCCCCGTCGAGGTACTCGGTCCATACGTCGGGGCTCGACCTCGGATTGTGGAACTCGAAGCTGAGGCCGGTCGATTCGTCAAAAAAGCCGGAGCCGATCAAAAGATCGGTTTCCGGCAGCATGATCTGGCTCATGGTCGCCCTCTTGCTTCGCTCACGCGTCCCTGGCTCGAAGCGTTTGGACTCTTGAAAGTCGCCCCGAAGCCCCCGATGCTAAATCACATCATTGGGATTTACCAGGAACTGTCGCGGAAAATCGGCCATTGACCCCGATATAGACGACCAGGCGGTCAGTTGTCATCAGTTGAGTTCGACGCTGCGTCCTCCGACAAAGCGGTTGAAGGCTGCGAGGGTCGCCCGAGCCGCGGACTCCGACGCCGTTGCCGCGCGGGCCACGCCGACGAACTCCGCGTCCGATTGCGTCGAGCGCAGGATGACGCGCACCGGTGGGTTGTCGATTCCCTGGCCGCTGCTCACTGAAGCGAGGCTGGCTTCGATGCCGACGCCCAGCTGGTCGAGCGCCTGCAACGTGGCCATCGCCGGGCCGATCAGCGCGCCGGCGGTGGCGGTGCCGGTCGCCGAGCTCCCCATCCACGAGAGCACCACCCGAGCGTGGCCGACCTCGTCGAGCGTGCTCGTGACCAGCGCCACCCGCTCGTCGGAGTTGAGGACCGTGGCCTGGGGGGGCGCGCCCCGGACGGGCGGCGAGAGGTCGGTCACCTCGACGGACGCGGGGCCGCCGAAGCTCCGCGCGATTCTTGTCGCCTCGACCTCCAGTCCCGGGTCGGGATGCACGGCCACGACGCACACCGTCACGTGCCCGGTCGGCTCCGGGGTCCCGAACCCGACGTTCAAAACGCCGGGCAACATGCGCAGCTCGAGCTCTAGCTCGGCCAATCCGCTCTCCACGCTCGGCGTCCCCCTGTCGTCGTTCATCGATGGTTCAGTCCTCGTGCAGCCGCGCGCCGGCCAGTCGGAACAGCTCGGCCGGGTCCACCGAGTCGTTCGGTGCGGTCGCGCTGGCGAACCGGATCCCGGCGACCGCCGCCCCCGACTCCTCTGAGAACCGGCGGACCAGAGCGTGCAGCGACTCGGCGGTGGCGCTCGGGAGCAGCGCCACGAAGGTCCCCTGGTGCAGGCGGGCCCCGGTGTCCCCGCTGCGCAGGGCCCGGGCGAAGGCCCGGCCGATCCTGCGGATCTCCGGCTCGCCCCGCTGGCCGTCGGGGACCGGCATCCGGAGCGCCATGACGCTGAAGGTCCAGCCGTAGCGGGAGCTCTGGGCGGCGGCGGCCCGCAGCGCCTCGTTGAACACGTCGAGCGAGTGGAGCCCGGTGAGCGGATCGCGGACCAGGTGGTGCCGGGCCGCCTGGGTGGCCAGGGCCATCTCGGCGATCCCGCTCACGAGCCGGCGGGCCACCGACGGCACCGTGTCGGGGTCCGAGGCGAACCCTTCGGGTCCCAACCGGTCCAGCTCGGCCGGTCCGATCGAACGGTGGCCGAGTCGGAACACCTGGGTGCCGGCGGTGTCGTCGGCCACCGACAGAAGGGCGTCGTGGAGCCCGAAGCGTCGGGCGAGGACGTCCAGCGCCTCGTAGATCACCTCGAGGCCGGCCGTCTCCCGGGCCGCTCGGTGGAGGAGGGCGATGAGCTCGTCGGGCCCCGAAACCGGCCCGTTCTGGTGCTCCGCAAGGGACGGATTCGAAGCGACTGCGCTCCCTGGCGACGGGTGGGGCGCAATGGCTTCGGTCATAGAGTCACCGGTTTCGGGTCGGTCGGCGGGGTCGGCCCGACACTACCAACGGTCTGTCGGAGGCGACCCGAACAACCAGCCGTTTCTGGCCGGGATCGGGTCGGTCATTCAGGCGAGACGCAACTGCACCGGGACGCTTCGGGGCGCCGAGGGCGGCAGGTTCGGAGCAGGGACCGGCTCGCGGCCGCGGATCGCCATGTCCGAGCCCCGGGCCGGCGCCGGCACGAGCTCGTTGACGAGCCGGGCGACTCGGGCACGATCGGCCTTGGGCTGGTATGGGCCGGCGGCGAACAGTCGCTCGTGGCGGGGGAGCAGCGAGGGGTGGGTTCGGGCCAGCCATCCCAGGTAGTGCTCACGTACCCCCGCCCGCAGGTGCAGAGGAACGGCGGCGATGGACACCGCACCGGCGGCGAGGCAGGCGTCGATCACGGTCTTGATCTGCTCGTCGCGGTCTGAGAGGCCCGGAAGGATCGGTGCGACGAGGACCCCACACGAGATGCCGGCCTCGTTGAGGCGGCGGACCGCCTCGACCCGGCGCTCGGGCGGCGGGGTTCCAGGTTCGGTGGCCCGCCATACGTCCTTGTCGAGCGTGCCGATCGAGAAGTCGAGGCGCACGTCGGTACGGCGGCAGGCGGCCACGAGGCGGTCGAGGTCTCGCAGGATCAGGGTCGACTTGGTGAGGATGCTGAATGGGTTCCGGGCTTCGGCGAGCACGCCGATGATCCCCTGGGTCAGGTGGTACTTGCCTTCCGCGGCCTGGTACGGGTCGGTGTTGGTCCCCATCGCGATCGGCTCACCCTTCCACTTGGGTGACGCGATTTCCGCCCGCAGGCGCTCGACCGCATTGATCTTCACCACGATCTTCTTCTCGAAGTCCTCGCCGATACCGAGACCGAGATAGTCGTGGGTGGGTCGGGCGAAGCAGTTGTGACTTATGACTCCGTTCGACACGTAGTCACCGGTAACGGTCGTGATGTCGTACATCGGTATTTCGATGCCCAGGTCCCGGATCGAGACGACGGCGGGAGCGGCAGCGCACTTGATCGCGGTCCCTTGGATGGTCCGCTTCCGGGTGGTGGCCGGATCGGCCGTCTGAAAGAAACGGACATGAGTGGATAGACCTCCGGTCAACCGAACTGGGATAGCGCCATCTGCTCGGACTGGTTCGACTACCGCTGGGAACCCGAGGGTGGACAGAGACTCCGTCAGAGTAGAGATGATGAACGGATCTTTGTTGCTGATCCTTAAGATCCCACGGGAGTACGAGCCCTGCGCGTCGAAGATCCCGGCCAGGAAGCCTCTGCGCCACTCGTCGGAAGGGTCATTCGGCCACGCAATCAGGCGTTCCACCTGCGCCACTGCCGAGGCACAGCCCATCCGGATCATTTGCATCGGTCGGTATCCGTTGGGCACCCGGAATTCAAGGAGTCCCGATGTCGCCACCCCAGCTTCTTGGAGGAAGGTCTGGGTTCTCTGCAGTGGCTCGTGATCCGCTAGCGCCAATCGAAAACAGTGAATCCGATTGCTTCTCGACCCTCGGGGATACCCGGAGTGGCCGATGGTCCCATCGCCGCGCACCACCCCTGTCAGACAACCCAGGACGTAGTCCGGCGTCACCTGCGGAACCTCCAGCGATACCCCGAACCCGAGCAGCCGGTTGTTCGTCGTCAAGTGCGGTCGGCGGGCTCCACCATGCTGGCGTCCCGAGACGAACTTCCAGCCTCCGTTGGTCAAGAACCGATGGTCCTCGGATGTGACGAGTCGGACCCCGTTCGAGAGCGTCGTCTCCCACGCTCGGCGGAGCACCGACCAGTGGTCCAGCACCGCGCTTGGCCCGTACCTTCGCCCTTGACCCACCACCTGGGTTCCGATGACAACGTCCCCCGGCTGGACTTCGGCAATGGTTTTGGCGCGGCCATCCGCCATGAGCACGGGTGTCGAGCCCTCCACGCAATAGCTGCACGCATGCGAACATCCTCGATAAGGGTTGATCGTGTAGCCGAAGCCGAGCGCGGCGGCGCCGGCCGGGACCGGATTGATGATCGACCGGGCGTTCACAAGCAGGAACTCGAGGCCCCGATACTCGCCGGTGCCGACGTGGCGCGTGGCCCGCCGCTCGTCCGGGAAGAGCGCGCCAGCCTCATCCTCATCCGCCGTCGGCCACCGGAGTCGGTCGGGTCGGGTTGTGGTCATGTGCTCGCCAGTGTAGCGAACACATGTTCGTAGTTACAACCCCTGGTCCGGACCCCCAAACGCGTCATTGCAGGTCGTAAGCGGGTTCGGGGGTCCGCGGGTCAGCGAGAGCTCAGCGGTAGCGTGCGCTAACCGTGACGACCAAGCGTGCAACGGCCACTCGGCGCGGCGCGAGCCGATCCTCGTCGTCCAAGCGCGGATCGCGCAAGCGCTCTCGGAGCTCGAGGTCACGAGCTCAGAGTTCGATCTGGGACACCACGTTCTTCGCCGACCATTCGGCCGACCTTTGGGCCATCGCGCTTGCCACCGTCGGGGTCCTGCTCGCCCTCGCCCTCTACGGACACGCGGCCGGCTCACTCGGACGGGGCGTCGACCACGGACTCGGCGCCATGGTCGGCTGGGTCCGCTACCTCATCCCGCCGGTCGGGGTCGCCACTGCGATCGCCGTGATCATTGGTCGGCGGCCGGCCGATCCGCTGCGCGCCTCGGTGGCGGTGGCGCTCGGCCTGATCTCGACCTGTGGCCTGGCCGACCTGGCCGGGGGTTCGCCGGGACCATCCGGCACCGCGATCCAGCTGCGCGGGGCCGGCGGTTACGTCGGTGCCGTATTCGGCCACTCACTCCAACACGCCACCGGGACGGCCGGCGCGGTCGTCATTTTCGTGGCTGCGTTCGTGGTCGCGGCCGTCCTCGCCACCGGCGTCTCCCTCCACGAGTTCTTCGCCGGCGTCGCCACCGGCCTGGCCTTCCTCGGACGGATCGCCTCGGCGCTCAAGCCGCGGCCCCGTCCGGCCCCGCTTGCGCTCGTCGAGGCGGCACCGGCTCGACCGCCGCTCGACCTTGACGACGAAGAGGACGAGGAGGACGAGGAGGAAGAAGAGGAAGAAGAGGACGAGGTGCCGGCAGCCGTGCTCGCCCACGAGGAGCCCAAGCAACGGTCGCTCCGCCGCCGCCGGTCCGAGGAGCCGGTCATGGCTCAGGCGGTCGGGGAGTGGCGGCTGCCCCCGCTCACTCTGCTCACGAAGGCTGGCGAGCACCGTTACGACGAACGCCAGCTCGACGCGGCCGGCGAAGCCTTGATTGCGGCCCTGGCCGCCCACGGTGTCCTGACCCGCCTGGTCGGCCGGACGGTCGGCCCGACGGTGACCCGCTTCGAGCTCGAGCTCGGCTCCGGGGTCAAGGTCGCCCGGATCACCAGCCTCCACCGCGACATCGCCTACGCGATGGCGTCGCCGGACGTCCGCATCCTCGCTCCCATCCCCGGCAGGTCGGCCATCGGGGTCGAGGTTCCCAATGTGCAGCGTCAGTTGGTCGCGCTCGGCGACGTGCTCTCCTCCGACGAGGCCCGCAAGGCCCGACACCCGCTCGATGTCGCCCTCGGCCGGGACATCGCCGGGCGCTCGATCATGGTCAACATCGCCGACATGCCCCACCTGCTCATCTCGGGCGCGACCGGTGCCGGCAAGTCCTCCTGCATCAACTCACTGATCTCCTCGATCCTGTTCCGCTCCACCCCGGACCAGGTCCGGCTCATCCTGGTGGACCCAAAGCGGGTTGAGCTCGGCCACTACAACGGCGTTCCCCACCTGCTCACTCCGGTGGTCGTCGACCCCAAGAAGGCCGCCAACGCGCTGTCGTGGGCGGTCAAGGAGATGGAGCGTCGCTACGACCTGCTGGCCGAGTACGGCATGCGCGACATCGCCGGGTACAACGAGGCGTTCGACCGCGGCTCGATCGGTGCGCGGCCGGGGTCGGCCGCCGATCTCAAACGCCGGCTCGCGGAAGCAGCCGAGCGTGCCCGGGGGGCCGGGCACACAGAAGACGAATACGAGGAAAGCGGGTCCGACGAGGAGTACCAGGACGAGGAGGAGACGGAGGCCGGTGAACCCGAGCGCCTTCCCTACATCGTCGTGGTCGTCGATGAGCTCAACGACCTCATGATGGTGGCCGCCCGCGACGTGGAGGAGTCCGTGGTGAGGATCGCCCAGATGGCCCGGGCGGTCGGCATCCACCTGGTGCTCGCGACGCAACGGCCCTCGGTCGACGTCATCACCGGCGTGATCAAGGCGAACATCCCGAGCCGCATGGCCTTCGCCGTCTCGTCGCTGGCCGACAGCCGGGTCATCCTGGACCAGGCCGGCGCCGAGCGCCTGATCGGCAAGGGCGACATGCTCCTGCTGACCGCTTCGTCCAACGTGGCCCGCCGCCTCCAGGCCCCCTGGGTCTCCGAGGAGGAGATCCGCGAAGCGGTCGCTCACTGGCGCCGCCAGGGCCGCACCAGTGAGCCAGCGGTCGCGATCTCCGACCTCGAGGAGAAGCCGGTCAGCCGGGGCCGTCTCGACGACGATGACGACGAGCTGCTCGAGACCGCGCTGGAGCTGGTGGTCCGCTCCCAGCTGGGCTCGACGTCGATGCTGCAGCGCAAGCTCCGGGTGGGCTTTGCCCGGGCCGGACGCCTCATGGACCTGCTGGAACGCCGAGGCGTGGTCGGTCCATCGGAAGGGTCCAAGGCGCGCGCCGTGCTGATGACCCCCGAGGAGTTCGAGGACCGTTCCGCGTAGTAGTAGGCAACAGACGTGAAATTCCGACGGCGGGGACCGCCGCCGCCCGCCGTCGCGCCGTCTCCACTGCCCACCCACGTCACGGTGATCCGGCCCGACCAGCCCGATGAACCGGCACCCCCCGTCGCCGACGTGACTGACCCCCCGGCGGCCGAGGTCGAAGAGAAGCCCACCGCCGAGGTGCCGGTCGTCGTGGCCGAGGCGACTGCGGCGCCCGAGCCCGGCGACAAGGACGGCCGCTCGCCGCCGCCGTCGGCCACCGAGGCAATCGCCGCGCCAGAGCGGCCGGCCACCCAGGGGACGGAGCTGCCAGCGGCGTCCACCGAGATCTCCGTGGAGCCTCCCGGCTCGGAGCACGCCCTGACCGAGGCGACCGCAGCGCCAGAGTCGGCCGACGCGGACGGCACGTCGGCGGCGCCGACAGCCGCGGATGCGATTGTCACGGCGGAACCGCCGGCGGTCGCGGGCCCAGAGCCTCTTGGGGCGGCCGCCGAGGTCCCCGCAGCGGCACCCATCGCGGTCGTCACCGGGACCGACGACGTCGACTCGCCCGACGAGGCCGACGGGACACGGCGCCGGTTCCGCAAGAACCGGACCCGGCCCCGACACCGGAAGTCACGGTGGTCTCGCCGGTTCGTCCTCAGCGCCCTGGGCGCCGTGGTGGTGCTCTTCGGTGCCGCCGCGATCGTCGTGGCCGTCCGACTCCACGTCCGGCCGCCTCTCGCGGTCCTGCGACCGACCATCACCTCGTCCCGGGTCGTGGGCGGTGGGCCGCCCGTCATCCCGTGGCCGGCCGGGGTCCAGTCGGCCATCGCCATCCCCGCTCTCGGCGTCACCGCCCAGTCCGGCTCCGAGACGCCAGCACCCATCGCGAGCGTGACCAAGCTCATGACGGCCCACGTCGTTCTCACCGATCACCCCCTGACGGTCGGTGAGGACGGGCCGTCCATCACGATCACGCCCAACGACGTCGCGCTCTACGAGGACGACGTCGCGGCGGGCCAGACCAACATCGAGGTGGCGGTCGGTGAGGAGCTGACCGAGCACCAGCTGCTCCAGGGCATGCTGATCCACTCGGCCAACAACTTCGCCGACCTCCTGGCCATCTTCGATGCAGGCAGTGTCTCGGCCTTCGTGACCAAGATGAACGCTGCCGCCGCGTCGCTCGACATGCGGCAGACCGCTTACTCGGACGCAAGCGGATACTCGACGGCCTCGGTGTCCACGCCGACGGACCAGCTGAAGGTCGCCACCATGGATGTCGCCGATCCTGTGTTCGACCAGATCGTCGAGATGACCTCGGTGACCCTGCCGGTCGCCGGGACGGTCGGCTCCTACACGCCGTACCTCGGAACCGACGGGGTGGTGGGGGTGAAGTCCGGCTTCACCTCGGCGGCCGGCGGCTGCGATGTCCTCGCGCTGCTCGAGGGTGTGCACGGGGTCCCGGTGCGGGTCCTCGCCGCGGTGGTAGGCAACCACGTGGGTGTCGACGTGATTACCGGTGCCGGGTTCCAGGCGCTGTCCATCGCTCGGTCGGCGATGGCCGCCGTCACCTTTGTCGACGTGGCCACGCGAGGGCAGCGGGTCGCCGTCGCCACGGCGGCCGGGCACACCGTCAAGGTGGTCACCGGCTCGGCGGTCTCGCTGCTCGGGTGGCCCGGCCAGGTGGTCACGGAGTCGTTGTACCTGGCCCGTCGCCCGCGGGCCGGGGCGCCGGCCGGATGGCGGGTGGGCACGGTGACCGCCCAAGTGGGACCCCAAAAGCTCACCGTGCCGGTCGTGACCGGACGTCGACTCCCGTCGCCGACATTCTTCCAGCGCGTATTCTGATCCGGTGCTTGCCAGGGCCCCGGCCTCCGCGGCCAACCTCGGACCCGGCTTCGACACATTGGCGATGGCGCTCGACCGCTACGTCGAGGTCGAGGTCGAGCCGGCCCCCCGGCTGATCGTCAACAGCGAGGGCGAGGGGGCCGGCCTCTCCGACGACGCCGGGCATCTCGCTGCCCGGGTCGCGATGGACGTCATGGGCCACGACCGCATCGCCATCACAGTGCGCTCCCAGATCCCGGTCGGCCGCGGGCTCGGCTCCTCGGCGGCGCTCGCCGTGGCAGCGGCAGCGGCGGCCGGCGCTCGCGACCCGCTCGCCATCGGGGCGCAGGAGGACGGCCACCCCGAGAACGCGGCGGCGAGCGTGGTCGGCGGACTCGTCGTCGCGACCAAGGTGCGGGGCGCGGTGCGGGCGGTTGAGATGCCGCTCGACCCCCAGATCGCGCTGGTCGCGATCGTGCCGGACCGGCCGCTTTCGACGGCCAGGGCCCGCCAGGCCCTGCCCCACCAGGTCTCGATGGCCGACGCGTCGTTTAACCTCGGTCGGCTCGGGCTCCTCCTAGCCGGGCTGGCCGACCACCGGATGCTGTCGCGTGAGGCCGGCGAGGACCGGCTCCACCAGGACTACCGGAGCCCGCTGTTCCCCGAAGCCCCGAAGCTCCTCAGCGCCCTGCTCTCCGCCGGCGCGCTGATGGCGTGCTGGTCGGGGGCCGGGCCGACCCTGCTCGGGATCACGACGGTCGACGCCGGGATGACCCTCAAGCAGAACGCCACGATCGCGATGGAGGAGGCCGGCGTGGTCGGTGAGGCCCTGCTCCTCCAGCCCGAGCGGGCCGGCCTGGTCGTCGGCGGCGGTCCCCACCTCCAGCCCGGCGGCGATTGGGGGAGCGGGTCGGGGCCGGCCGGGAGCCCCCGTCCGTCCACCTCGGCGCGTCCGAGCTCGGTGTTCGACTTCGACGAGGACGGCTGAGGGGCAGACCTACACTCTCGGCGGTGGCGCAACGGTTCGCGATCCGCACATTCGGCTGCCAGATGAACGAACACGACTCGGAGCGCCTGGCCGGGTTGCTGGTGGCCGACGGCATGGAGCCGGCCGAAGGGCTCGAGGATGCCGATGTCCTCGTCTTCAACACCTGCTGCATCCGGGAGAATGCCGACAACCGTCTCTACGGCGAGCTCGGGCGGCTGAAGGAGCTGGCCGATCGCCGGCCAGAGCTGCGCATCGCCGTCGGAGGGTGCCTGGCCCAGAAGGACCGGGAGCGGATCCTCGAGCGAGCCCCGCACGTCGACGTGGTGTTCGGGACCCACAACCTCGCCCGGGCTCCGGAGCTGCTCCGGCGCAGCGCCCTCGAGGGCCCGATCGCCGAGGTGCTCGACGCGCCGGACCCGCTCGCCCCGGGCGGGCCCCTCGCCGCGCCGGTCCGGGAGCTCTCCTACGCGGCGTGGATCACCGTCCAAACCGGCTGCGACAACTCGTGCGCGTTCTGCATCGTGCCGTCGGTGCGAGGCGGCGAGTTGAGCCGACCCTTCGACGAGATCGTGGACGAGGTGGAGGGCCTGGCC
>JBOGFV010000031.1:0-10858 GCA_050743525.1 Acidimicrobiales bacterium | reverse complement strand
CTGCAGTTCAACCAGCCGATAAGCCTCAATCCCGCCCTCGAGGGGACTGCCGAGTCCGACATCGTGTTCGGGGCGCTCGACTACGACTCGCTCATCTTCCAGCTGCCCAACGGACACTTTGTGGGTGACCTGGCGACGTCCTGGTCCTATGTGCCTGGATCCAACAACTCGAAGTTCAACCTCACCATCCGACAAGGCGTCACCTTCAGCGACGGCTCGGCCGTCACCGCCCAGGCGGTGGCCAACTCGCTCGAGTACTTCAAGTCGGCCAACGGACCCCAGGGGGCCTTTCTGGCCGGGCTGACCGCCGCCACGGTGACGGGCGCCAACACGGTGCAGCTGAGCTTCGCCGGCCCGCAGCCCGACCTGCCGTTCCTGCTCGACCAGTACCAGTGCGTCGGCCAGATCATCGGGCCACAGGGCATCGCGAACCCGGCGGAGCTCCAGACGACCTCGGACGGCGCTGGCCCCTACGTCCTGTCGGCGAGCCAGAGCGTGGCGAACAGCTCGTACGTCTTCACGCTCAACCAGCACTACTGGAACCCCAAGGCCGTCTTCTACGAGCAGGTCGTCGTGAAGGTGATCGGGGACCCTCAGTCGGCGCTCGCCGCGGTCGAGTCCGGTCAGGTGAACGTGCTTACCAGCGCCCCCATCACCATCGCGTCGGCCGCCAAGTCGGCCGGGCTCACCACCTACACGGTGCCGTTCTCCATCGCCTCGCTCGTGCTGATGGATCGGGGTGGCAGCGCATCGCCACTCGGCAAGCTGGCCGTGCGTGAGGCCATCAACGACGCCGTGAACCGCAACGGGATGGCCAGGGCGCTGGGCGGATCGACCGCCGTGCCAACCGACGAAGACGCCGTGCCCGGCGCGACCGGCTATGACCCGGCGCTCGCCCGCTACTACTCCTTCAACCTGACCAAGGCGAAGAGGCTCATGGCCCAGGCCGGCTACCCGCACGGGTTCTCCCTGGCCGTGCTCGACACCGCCGCCCTCGACCCCAACGGCGACATCAGCGCCGCACTGAAGAGCGAGCTCGCCGCCATCGGGATCAAGCTGACCATCAACCTCGTGCCGAGCCCGGCCCAGTTCATCCCGGCGGCGCTGTCCAAGCAGTACCCGGCCGTGGTCTGGCCGGTCGCCCAGGACGGCCCGGGCTTCCCCTACTCAGTGCAGTTCGGCCTGATCCCGTTCACCAACGCCTTCAACACGACGAGCGCGACGCTCAGCTCGCTGATGGCGACGGCCGGCGGGGCGGCGGCGAGCCAGCAGCCCGCCCTCTACAAGAAAGTGGGCGACTTCTTGGTGAAGAATGCTTGGTACGTTCCGCTGTTCTCTCTCGGCGCCACCTTCGTGGTCGGCAAGAGCGTGGCCAACGTGTCCGCCCCGAACGCGACCAACGCGACCATCGACCCGGTCTCGACCAAGCGGACGCTCAGCTGGTACCCGAAGGGATGACGAACGAGACGCTCGTGTGAGCGCGCTCGCCTCCGTCCCGAGGTGAGCACAGAAGACAGCTGATGGTCGCCTTCCTCCTCCGAAGGATCTCGATCTCGATCCCGCTGTTCTTCTTGGTGACCATGCTGACCTTCATCACGGTCGCCTTCATTCCGGGCGACCCGGCGGTCCGCATCCTGGGCGCGGGGCACTCGCTCGCGCAGTACCACGCCCTTGACCACAAGCTGGGGCTCGAGCAGCCCGTGTTCGTGCAGTACTGGCACTGGCTCGACGGGCTGTTCCACGGCTCGCTCGGCCGCTCGCTGTTCACCTCCGAGCCGGTGGCGACCGAACTGCGCGAGCGGGTCTGGGTGACCCTGTCGCTCGTCATCGGGGCGACCCTCGTCTCGGTGGTGGCCGGCGTCGCCCTCGGTGTGGGGAGCGCGCTGTCGGGTGGTCCGTTGGGGCGGCTCCTCGACGGAGTCGCCTGGCTCGGTTTCGCGCTGCCGGCCTTTTGGCTCGGCCTCATCCTCGTCGAGTTCTTCGCGTTGAAGATCCATCTGTTGCCGGCCGAGGGCTATGTCCCGTTGAGCCAGTCTCCCGGGGACTGGGCCCGTTCCCTCGTGCTCCCGGTGCTCACGCTGGCGGCCGCCGGGGCCACCGGCATCGCCAAGCAGACCCGCAGCTCCATGGCGGACGCGCTCGGTCAGGAGTACGTCGCGTCGCTCCGGATGGCCGGGATCTCCGAGCGCTCGGTGGTGCTGCGCCACGGGCTCCGGAACGCCGCCCTGCCGGTCATCACGATGGCCGGCCTGTTCTTCGTGGCCATGCTCAGCGGGACCATCGTCGTCGAGCAGGTCTTCGTCCTCCCGGGGCTCGGCGGGATGGCCGTCCAGGCCGCCACCGACCACGACCTGCCGGTCATCGAGGGCGTGGTCGTGTACTTCACGCTCGTCGTCATCGCCGTCAACCTCCTCGTCGACCTCTCCTATGCCTGGCTGAACCCGAGAGTCCGGTTCCGCGCGTGAGCACGCCCGGCGCATTGATCGAGGCACCGAGCCTCGGGGCGATCCCGCCGGGCGTGGTGGCGGGACCGCCGCGCTCGCTCCTCCGCCGCATCGCGGGGCGGCCGGTGACGCTCGTCTCGCTGATCTTTGTGGTTGGGCTCGTCGCCGCTTGCGCGCTGGCGCCCTGGGTGGCGCCGTCCTCGGCATACACGAACGACTTCAATGCGGTGCTCTCCGGACCCGGGCTGCACCACCTCCTAGGGACCGACGAGCTCGGCCGGGACACCTTGAGCCGAATTCTCTATGGCGGCCGCCCGACGCTCCTCGCCGCTGGCGAGGCCACTGCCTTCGCGGTCGTCCTTGGCACCGCTCTCGGGGTGCTCTCCGGCTACCGGCGCGGATGGGTCGACCGGGTGTTGGCCGCCTGGGGGGACCTGCTCTTGGCCATGCCGGTGCTGGTTGTCCTCATCGTGGTGATCTCGGTGTTCCCATCGAGCCTCTACCCGACGATGATCCCGCTCGGGGTGCTCCTCTCCGCTGGTCCCATGCGGGTCGTCCGCAGCGCCACCCTGGCAGTGCGCGAGGAGCTCTACATCGACGCCGCCCGCGTCGTCGGCCTCCCCCATCGCCGCATCATGAGCCGGCATGTGGTGCCGCGCCTGTGGGGCCCGATCGTGGTCCAAGCGACGCTGGCGGCTGCGGTCGCGCTGGTCGTCGCCTCGGGCCTCGCCTTCCTCGGTTTCGGCATCAACCCGCCCACGCCGAGCTGGGGGTCGATGGTCGCCGACGCGGCCACCCAGTTCCAGCGCCAGGCCTGGCTGCTCGTGCCGAGCGGCGGGATCATCACCCTCACGGTGCTCGCGCTCGGGTTGCTCGGGGACGGGATCACTGACCTGGTCGACGAGCGCTGGATGGGCACGCGGCCGCGCCGGGGCCGCATCCGGCTGGCCCGGCCGATGGAGGCTGCAGCCGCGGCCGCCCCTGGTCCGACTGACCTGGATGGCCCGGCCGACGCGCTGCTCTCGGTGCGCGGCCTTTCGGTCGGCTTCGACGGCGACCGGGTCGGTCCTCGGAGGGTGGTCGACGGTGTCTCCTTCGACCTGCGCCCCGGCCGCACCCTCTCGGTGGCGGGGGAGTCGGGCTGCGGCAAGTCGATGACGGCCCGGGCGATCCTGGGCGTCCTCCCGGCCGGCGGCCACATCCTCGGAGGCAGCGTGCGGCTGGGCGACCTCGAGCTGGCCGGGGCCAAGGGCTCGCTCCTGCGGTCGGTGCGGGGCAGACGCATCGGCTTCATCGGCCAGGAGCCGCACGCCAGCCTCGACCCGACCCAGACGGTCGGCTCGGCGCTCGACGAGGTGAGCCGCCGCTACGACCGATCCCTCAATCGTCGCCAGGCCCGGGCTCGCGTGCTCGACCAACTGGCGCGGGTGCGGCTGGATGACCCGGCTCGGGTCGCTCTCGCGTACCCCCACCAGCTGTCGGGAGGGATGGCCCAGCGGGTGGCCATCGCCCGGGCGCTGGTCGGGGGGCCCGAGATCCTGATCGCTGACGAGCCCACCACCGCCCTCGATGTGACCGTGCAGGCCGAGATCCTCGCCCTCCTGCGTTCCCTCCAGGAGACCACCGGCGTCGCCATCCTCCTCATCACCCACGACTGGGGGGTAGTGGCGTCGCTGGCCGACGAGGTGGTGGTCATGTACGCCGGGCAGGTCGTCGAGCGGGCCGCCGCCGAAGCGGTGTTCGCCCGGCCCCTCCATCCCTACACCGAGGCGCTGCTGCGGTCCGACCCGCATCGGGCCGCCGCCGGCGGCGGGCTGCTCCCGGTCATCAAGGGGGCCGTGCCCGCGCCCGGGAGCTGGCCGTCGGGCTGCCGGTTCGCGCCGCGGTGCCGCTACGCCACCGCGGCCTGCCAGGCGAGCCCCGTCGTGCTCGACCGGCCGGCCCCCGACCGGGAGAGCCGCTGCATCCGGATCGACGCGCTGGAGGGCGTCGGGTGACCGCCGACAACGCGCCGCTCCTGCACGTGCGCGATCTGGTCGTTGACTTCCACCACCGAGGCCGCCGGCACCGGGCCCTCGACGGCGTGGACCTCGAGGTCGCTCGGGGTGAGACGGTCGCGGTGGTCGGGGAGTCCGGCGCCGGCAAGTCGACCCTCGGGCGGGCGGTGCTCGGCCTCGTCCCGGTCCGCTCCGGCACGATCCGCTTCGACGGCCGGGACGTCACCCACGCCGGCCACCGGACCCGCAGCGCGTTGGCCCCCCAGCTGGCGGCGGTCTTCCAGGATCCCTACAGCTCGCTCAACCCGGCCCGGACGGTGGGCGACAGCCTGGCCGAGCCGATGCTGGCCCACCGAGCCCGGCGCGGCCCGGACCTGGCCGGCGACATCGACCGCATGCTGGTCGCGGTGGGGCTCGAGGGCGAGGCGGCGAACCGGTACCCGCGGCAGTTCTCCGGTGGGCAGCGCCAGCGCATCGCCATCGCGCGGGCGCTCATGACGTCGCCGGCGCTCGTGATCTGCGACGAGCCGCTCAGCGCGTTGGACCTCTCGGTGCAGGCCCAGATCATCAACCTGCTGGTGACCCTGCGAGCCGAGCTGGGCCTGGCCTACCTCTTCATCGGCCACGACCTCGCGGTGGTGCGGCACCTGGCCCAGCGCGTGGTCGTGCTCCGCCGGGGCCAGGTCGTCGAGGCCGGGACCGTCGGCGACGTCTGCGACCGGCCGACCGACCCCTACACGAGGCGGCTGGTCTCGTGGGCCCCGGTGCCCGACCCGGTGATCCAGCGGCGGCGCATCGCCGAGCTGGTGGCGGCCGGCCTGGTGCACGAGCAGGCGACGTGACCGGGGAGCCGCTCCCGAGCGAGTTCGATCCCGATCTCCCCGCGGCGCTGGCCGACCCCGACCTCCTCTACGGACCGCTGCGGCGGGGGAGCCCGGTCGCCTGGAGCTCGGCCTACGGCGGCTTCTGGGCTGCCACCCGCTACCGCGACATCGAGCGCATCACCACCGACCCGGAGACCTTCACGACGAGCCGGGGCATCATCGTGCCGAGGAACCCGGCGTCGGGCCGCCGACCGCCGCTCCACTACGACCCGCCCGAGCACACCGTCTACCGCAAGGCCATCAACCCGACCTTCCGCAAGGACCGGCTCGCCCGGATGGAGCCGCTGATCGGCCGGCACGCCACCGACCTGCTGGCGGCGCTCTCCGCCGGCGGGGTGGCCACCTTCGACGCCTACCCGCAGTTCTGCTCGCCCTTCGCCAGCCTGGTCGTCTGTTCCCTGCTCAACATCGACGACGCGTACGCGCCGTCTTTGCACGAGCGGATGGACCGCTTCGAGGCCGCTCAACGGGACCGGGATCGGGCCGAGGTCGAGCGCCTGAACGTGGCGCTCTACGCGCTGTGCCGCGAGCTCGTTGACCGCCGCCTGGCCGATCCCCTCCAAGCCGAGGAGGATCTCGTGAGTGGCCTCCTCGCTCTGTCCGATCCACCCGACGTCGACATGGCGACCGGGAGCCTCCGCCAGATCGTGGTGGCCGGCCATGGCGCCCCGGCCCTCGCCGTCGCGAGCGCGATCGCGCATCTGGCCCAGGACCCCGAGTTGCAGGACCGTTGGCGGGCCCGGCCCGACGATCTCGCCGCCGGCGCCGAGGAGCTCCTTCGTCTCCACACGCCCAACGTCGGCTTCGCCCGGACGGCGACCCGTCCGACCACCCTCGGCGGCCGGAGCATCGCGGCGGGGGAGATGGTGGCGATCGTGCTGCCATCGGCCAACCGCGACGAGGAGATCTTCGAGCGCCCCGACGAGCTGGTGCCCGGGCGCCCCGGGCGCCACCTTGCCTTCGGGCACGGCGTGCACGTGTGCCCGGGCTCGGTGGTCGGCCGGGCCGAGGTGGTGGGCGCGCTGGGAGCCCTACTTTCGATGACGGAGCGGTTCTCGGTGGCCGGACCGGTCACCTACAGCCCGTGGCCGACCGCGGGGCCGACCGCGCTGCCCATCGAGGTGGCGTGGCGACGACAGGAGGACACCGATGGCGGATCCTGAACAGCGGGACCGGGCCGAGCGGGCCTTCGACCCGCTCGTGCTCGACACCGAGCGCGAGCCGCACGGCCTCTACGCGAGGATGCGGGCCGAGTGCCCGGTCGCCCACAGCGATGCGTTCGGCGGCTTCTGGGCGGTGTTCGGGTACGACGACGTCCGTCGGGTGCTCACCGAGCCCGACTTCATCACCTCGGTGCAGAACATCGTGCCGAAGATCGCGTTCACCGGTCGCCGGCCCCCGTTGCACCTCGACCCGCCGGAGCACACCGTCTACCGGCGCGTCCTCCAGCCGCTCATCAGCCCGGCCCGCGTGGCGGAGGTCGTCCCGGTGCTCCGGGCCTATGCCGAGGAGTGGCTGGCGCCGCTCCTCGAGCGCGGCCGGGGCGACTACGGCGAGGAGTTCGCCAGCGTCTATCCGATCCTCGCCTTCGCTCGGTTCCTGAACGTGACCGACGAGATGATGTACCGCATCCGGGACCAGTTCGACCTGTTCAACACGGCCATCAAGGACGACGATGCCGAGCGGATGGTGACCGCCAGCATGGCCCTCTACGACATCACCCGCGAGCTGGTGGCGCGGCGGACCGAGTTCCCCGAGGCCCCGGCCACCGATCCGACCAGCGCGCTGTTGGCCGCCCGGGTCGACGGCGAGCCCCTGCCCATCGACATGGTGGTGGGCACGGTCCGACAGGTCCTTCTGGTCGGGATCGTCGCGCCACGCTTCGTGCTGGGGTCGATGGTGGCGCACCTGGCGCGCGACCGGGACCTCCAGGATCTGCTGCGCGCCAGGCCCGAGCGCATCCCCGACGCGATCGAGGAGCTGCTGCGCCTCTACTCCCCGTACCGGGGTTTCGCCCGGACGTCGCGCTGCGACGTCGAGATCGGGGGACGGCTCATCAAGAAGGACGAGCCGATCGCCATGGTCTTCACGTCGGCCAACCGCGACGAGACGGTGTTCGAGGCACCCGACGAGTTCCGCTTCGGCCGGGCCGAGAAGCACATTGCCTTCGGCCTCGGCTCGCACCAGTGCCCGGGGGCGCCGTGGGCGCGCATGGAGCTGCAGATCGCCCTCGAGCACCTGCTGGCCACCACGACCTCCTTTGCCCTCGATGGGCCGGTCGATATGACGAGGTGGCCCGAGTTCGGCGCCACCTCGGTCCCGCTCCGCCTCGAGCGGGCCGGCTGACGCGCACCGGTCGGGGCGGCGTGATCGTTGCGCCGACCCGCCGGGCCCCCTCAGGCAGTCGCGCCCGGAGGCACCCTGGTGAAGCCAGTCGGGGCGCACGACCAGACCCAAGGCTGCGACACGCCGGTGACGGACGACGAGCCCCGGATCGGCTCCGCGTCGCGTCGGGGCCGCCGAGGCCTCGGTCACTCTTGACAGACGTGTGACGCGTCCGCCACGCTGGCGTTCACTATACGTAGTTCCGTTCGGTATGCGAACAACCGTCGGTGGTGGCACGACGATCCCGAGGCCGGGGGTCCGGATGGGGTCGGGAGGCGGCCGGGCGGCGGCCGGGCGGCAGAGACCAGCAAGCAACACAATGGCAACAGGCCGGAGCGGGCCGGGGGCCCCGAGGCCGTCGAACGTGGTGGCGGACCGGGCCGGGTTGGCTCAGGATGACAGGGGGAGTGTCATGGTCGAGGCAAACGAGCGCCGAGTGAGCGAGCACCCGGTGGACCGCCGAACGATGCTGAAGGGGATCGGGGCCGGCGCGCTCGCGGTCGGGACCGGGCAGGTGATCGCCCAGGGCGCCTTCACCAAGCCGGCCTTCAGCGTGACCGGCAACGCGCCGATCAAGATCGGCTACGTCAGCCCGAAGACCGGCGCCTTCGCCGACTTCTCGATCTCGGACTCCTACGTCCTGAAGAAGGTCAGGGCCGCGTCGCAGTATGCCAAGGGCATCAAGGTCGGCGGCAAGCACTACCCGATCCAGATCGTGGCCGTCGACACCCAGTCGGACCCCGGTCGGGCCGCCACCCTCGCCCAGCAGCTCATCCAGCAGCAGAACGTCGACCTGCTCCTCACCACGTCGACGCCGGAGACGACCAACCCGGTCGCCGGGGCGGCCCAGCAGTTCAAGACGCCCTGCCTGGCCACGGTCGTGCCGTGGGAGTCGTGGTACGCGGGCCTGGGCGGCAATCCCGGTGCCCCCACCACCAACTTCGCCTACAACGCCGTCTTCTTCTTCGGCCTGAAGGAGTTCGCCGGCACCTTCCTGCCGATGTGGAAGCGCATCGAGCACAGCAGCCACGCGCAGAAGGTCTTCGCCGGGATGTTCCCGAACGACGCCGACGGCAATGCCTTCCGGATGGGCTTCCCGCCCTTTGCTGAGAAGGCCGGCTACCAGTACGTCGACGGCGGCGCCTACACCGACGGCACCACCGACTACAGCTCCATGATCGAGAAGTTCAAGGCGGCCGGGGCCGAGTTCTTCGTTAACTGCCCGATCCCGCCCGACTTCAACACCTTCTGGAAGCAGGCGGCCCAGTCCAACTGGCGTCCCCGGCTGGCCACGGTGGCCAAGGTCATGCTGTTCCCGAGCGACGCGTCCGCCCTCGGCAGCTTGTCCAACAACATCGCCACCGACGCCTGGTGGACGCCGTACACGCCCTACAAATCGTCGCTGACCGGCGAGACCGCGGCCAAGCTGGCCTCGGACTTTGAGCACCAGACCGGCAACGAGTGGGTCGACTCGCTCGGCTCGTCGTACTCGCTGTTCGAGGTCGCGATCGAGGCCCTGACTGCCTCGGACGACCCGCACGACCACGCCCAGGTGGCCAACAAGCTGCAGAACGTCAACTACAAGGGCATCAGCGGGCCGATCAACTTCGGCGCCGGCCCGGCGCCGGGCGTCGGCATCGTGCGCCCGGTCGGGGTCCAGTGGAAGCCGGGCAAGAAGCTCTACGGCAAGAAGTTCCCCTGGCAGCAGTTCGTGGTCGACAACTCGCTGAACAAGGAAGTGCCGATCAACGGCGACCTGGTGCCGACCAACACCTGAGGCGTAGGTGGCGGCACTCCTCGAGCTGGAGCACATCGCCAAGCGGTTCGGGGGAGTCGTCGTCGCCGACGACATCTCGCTCGCAGTCGACCCCGGCTCGGCGGTCGGGGTCGTGGGGCCCAACGGGGCCGGCAAGACGACGCTGTTCGGGGTGATCTCGGGCGACGTGCGCCCCGACGCGGGGGCGGTCCGCTTCGACGGGTCGCCGGTCAACCGGCTCGGGTCGGCGGCCCGCTGCCGACTCGGGATCGGGCGCACCTACCAGGTGCCCAAGCCGTTCGAACGCATGAGCGTGTTCGAGAACGTGCTCGTGGCGACCCAGCACGGGGCCCGGACCGGCCGCACCGACAGCTTCGACGAGGCGATCACGGTCCTCGAGCGGTGCGGGCTGTTCGACAAGGCGAACCGGC
Source organism: Acidimicrobiales bacterium (assembly GCA_050743525.1). Taxonomy (GTDB): domain Bacteria; phylum Actinomycetota; class Acidimicrobiia; order Acidimicrobiales; family RAAP-2; genus Palsa-461. The sequence continues at coordinate 961 of JBOGFV010000031.1, read as the reverse complement.
CGGCCGGCTCGCTCGGTCTCCTCGACCGCAAGCGCCTCGAGCTGGCCCGGGCCCTGGCCACCAAGCCGCGGCTCCTCCTCCTCGACGAGGTGGCCGGCGGCCTCACCGACCCCGAGGTCCGTGAGCTGGTCGGCATCGTGCGGTCGATCGGGGCCGAGGGCACCGCGGTCGTGTGGATCGAGCACGTGGTCCGGGCCCTGGTCGGCGCGGTGGAGCGCCTCCTGTGCCTGTCGGGCGGGACGTTCATCGCCGACGGGGAGCCCCGGGCGGTCCTCGAGAGCCCCGCCGTCCGGGAGGTCTACATGGGCAACGAGGAGCTGGCCATCGAGGGAACGGTGTGAGTTCTCCCGGCCCGCTGCTCGAGATCGACGCGCTGACCGTCCACCACGGCCAGCTGTGCGCGGTGAACGGGGTCTCGTTCACGCTCGACCCCGGTGAGACATTCGCGGTCATCGGGGCCAACGGGGCCGGCAAGTCGACCCTCCTGCGCACGATCGCGGGCCTGCACCGGCCGACCTCGGGCCGCGTCGTGCTCGACGGCGAGGACGTGACCCGGGCTTCGACCGCCGACCGCCTGTCACGGGGGTTGGCCATGGTGCCCGAGGGCCGTCGACTGTTCCCCTCGCTCACCGTCGAGGAGAACCTGAAGGTCGGCGCCTACAAGGCCCGCCCGGGCCCGTACACGCTCGAGCGGGTCTACGAGCTGTTCCCGTGGATGGTGGAGCGCCGCCGCCAGCGGGCCGCTCGGCTCTCGGGGGGCGAGCAGCAGGCCGTCGCGATCGGACGGGCCCTGGTGGCCAACCCCCGGGTGCTGCTGCTCGACGAGCTGTCACTGGGCCTGGCCCCGGTGATCGTGCAGCGCATCTACGGCATGCTGCCGCAGATCCTGGCCACCGGGCTCACCGTGCTGCTGGTCGAGCAGGACGTGAGCCAGGCGCTGCGGGTGGCCTCGCACATCCAC
>JBOGFV010000030.1:0-5589 GCA_050743525.1 Acidimicrobiales bacterium | reverse complement strand
GCCTTGGTCGGGGGCTCGGAGTGGAGCGAGGGGTGCACGTTTGACGAAGAGCTGCTCGCCGCGTCGGGCGGAAGCGCCGTGCTGGTCCTGCCGACCGCGGCCGCCTATGAGCGCCCCGAGCGCCGGGTGATCACGGCGGGCGAATGGTTCTCGCGCTGGGACGGCGAAGTCGAGGGCCTGATGGTGCTGTCCCGGGCCGACGCCGAGGACCCGGGCGCGGCCGCCGTCGTCCGGCGGTCTCGCTTCATCTACCTCTCCGGCGGATCGTCCCTGCATTTGCGCTCCGTACTCAAGGGCTCAGCGGTGTTCGAGGCCCTGCGGGAGGCCTGGGAGAGCGGCGCGGTGGTGGCCGGGGCGGGCGCCGGGGCCATGGCCCTGACCGACCCGATGGTCGACCCTCGCGGCGGCGCGCTCACCGTAGGCCTTGGTCTGATCGAGGGGGTGGCCGTGTTCACCCATTTCGGCGACGTCGAGGAGGATGCGCACGGGGAGAAGCTCCATCGGTCGGTCACGCTCGCCCCCGAGGGCCTTCCGGTGGTGGGGCTGCCAGAGCGGACGGCACTCATCAGGGACCCCTCTGGCGCTTGGCACGGCTCGGGCACGGCCATGCCGACAGTGTTCCTAGACGGGCGTTCCGCCCTCGACGGGCTGGCCGGTCTGCCGAGCTAAGTCAGGAGCGAAGGGCCCGGCGGGCCTCCGCCAGGGCCGACCGGTTGAACGCCTCGTAGTCCGACCAGCCCTCAAGACGCGAATTGGCCACCCCGTTCGTCAGCTCGAGGATGTCCACGATGGCGAGCCGCTCGCGCAGCATGGGTGCCCGAGGAGTAACCCGACCAGAGCGCGACCTCGCCGGCGGGGTGGCGCCTGAGCACCTGCCATCGCAGCTTGACCAAGTCGACCGCCGCGTCCCAGGCCTCGGCGGCGTCCCAGTCGAGGATCGCCCGCAGTCCGCCGTGCGGATCGGTGAGGAGGTTGGCGAGGTGGAGGTCGCGGTGGGTGAGGACCGGAGCCACGACATGCGCCACTGCGTCGCAGAGCCGGGGGAGCGGGTCGAAGATGGCACGGAGCTCGGACTCGGTGAAGGCGCCGGCGTCGAGGGAGCGCCGAGTGATCGCTGGCACCCGGTGGTCCACGTACTGGCGCCAGGTCGGGAACCCCGGGGCCGAGCCGTCGACCCGGGAGCTAAAGGCCGGCAGCGCCACGCGGTGCAGACGGGCCAGCGCCTCACCGAGGGTTCTGAAGAACACCTCCGTGGCGCCATCCTGGGCCAGCGCGTCCTCGGCCGGGAACCCGTCCACGAACTCGACCAGCCGGACGGCGCGTCCCGCGAGGGCGTCGCAGCGCTCGACGAAGTGAAGCCCCCGCCCGGTCGGCACCCCGGCCTCGACGGCGAGCTGCTGAGCCCGCCACGCGGCGCGCACCTTGGTGGGATCCGCCCCCGGACGGGCGATCCGCACGATCACCCGGGTCCCGGCGGTCGCGACGACCCAGCTGTCGTTGTCGAAGCCACCGGCCAGAGGGGTGGGTTCGCCGTCCACCGGTCCGCCGAGGACCCGGGCGGCAACACTCGCGACGGCGCCGGGGTCGGGCGTGCGCTCCTCCATGTCGCCCATCATCGCCGGGGATGGCGACGGTGAAGGCCCCCGGTTAGTCGGACTCCTCGATGGTGACCGCCTCCATGATGGTGCGCTCCTTCGGCGACCCCGACGGCGACCCGGTCGTCTCGATGGCCTGCACGACGTCGCCCCCCGAGACCACCGCGCCGAACAGCGAGTAGTTGGGGGGAAGGCCGGCGCCGTCGCGGCCGGTGATGATGAAGAACTGGCTGCCGTTGGTGTCTGGCCCGGCGTTGGCCATGGCCAGCGAGCCGATCTGGTAGCGGCCCGGCTGGGGCAGCTCGTCGGCGAACTTGTAGCCGGGTCCTCCCCGGCCGGTCCCCTCGGGGTCGCCGCCCTGGATGACGAAGCCGGGGATGATCCGGTGGAACACGACATCGTCGTAGTAGTGGTACCGGGACAGGAACACAAAGTTGTTCACCGTCCGGGGCGCCGCGAGCGGGTCCAGCGCGATCACGATCGTCCCCTTCGAGGTGACCAGTGTGGCGGTGTAGCGCCTGGTCGGGTCGATCACCATCGGCGGCTCGTCGTCGAAGTGCTGGCGCTTCTCGCTCGAGCCGTCGGGGTTCGGGGCTTCGGTCGGGGTCATGAGGCCGGTGTCTCCTTGATCTTCACGGACAGGATGCGGTGGAACACCTTGGGCGTGCCGGTGGCCGCGCCCGTCGACGAGGCGCCGTCCTTGTTGATCTTGTCGACGACGCTCATCCCCGAGGCCACCGTCCCGAACAGCACGTAGTCGGGCGGGAGGGACTCGCCCGCGGGCCCGTCGACCACGAACCACTGGCTGCCGTTGGTCGTAGGCCTGGTGGAGGCGGGGTTGTCCGAGTTCGCGAGGGCTACCGAGCCCAGCGGGTACTGCGGGGTCGCGGTGGCCGGGCCGGCCTCGGTGAACTTGTAGCCGGGGTCGCCCCGGCCAGTGCCGGTCGGGTCACCGGTCTGGTCGACGAAGCCCTGGATGACCCGGTGGAACATGTTGCAGTCGTAGAACTTGTGTTGGGCCAGGAACACGAAGCTGTTCACCGCGATTGGCGCGGTCTTGGGGTCGAGCCGGATCACGAAGCTCCCCACGTCGGTCTTGACCGTGGCGTCGTAGTTGACCAGGGTGCTCACCGTTTGGGTTGGCTTCTTGAACCTCTTCAGGTTGGCCGCCGTCGTGATCTGGGCGGGGCAGCCCGCCTTCTCCCAAATCGCCTCGAGCTTGCCCTGGGCGGTGTTCGGGAGCGTCTGATTGGTCTTGGACGTCGGGCTCTTCCTGGTGATCTCGTACACGGAGAAGACGACGATGGCGGCGATCAGCACGCCGATGATCGAGCTCCGGATCCGGCGCCGGCGCCGCTGCCTGCGGGCCGTCGCCTCGAGCCGGGCCTGCCGACCGGCGCGCTGGCGTGCTCGTTTGTCGGTGGGCACGGGTCGACACCCTACCGGCCTCCCCGAGGCGTCCCGAATCGGCGTGGCCTGGACAATCGTCGATTCGGCGCCTACTAGTAGGTTCGGGCCCGGTGACCCTGGTGGTGCAAAAGTACGGCGGGACCTCGGTCGGCGATACCGACCGCATGCGCGCGGTCGCCGAGCACGTCGCCCGGACGGTGCGCCAGGGGGCCGAGGTGGTCGTCGTGGTGAGCGCCATGGGCAAGACGACCGACGACCTGATCCGCCTGGCCGGCGAGGTGAGCGCGACGCCGTCGCCACGCGAGTACGACATGCTCGTCAGCGCCGGTGAGCGGATCTCGGCGCCGCTCGTTGCGATGGCGCTGGCCGACTTCGGCGTCTCGGCCGTGTCGTTCACCGGCAGCCAGTCCGGCATCATCACCACCACCGAGCACGGCCGAGCCAAGATCATCGAGGTCCGAGCCGACCGACTCCGCGAGGCGCTGGCCGGCGGCAAGGTGCCCGTCGTTGCCGGCTTCCAGGGCGTGTCCACCGACCGCGACGTGACCACGCTCGGCCGGGGCGCCTCCGACACCACGGCGGTGGCCCTGGCCGCGGCGCTCGACGCCGAGATGTGCGAGATCTACACCGACGTCACCGGGGTGTTCAGCGCCGATCCCCGCGTCGTGCCCAACGCCCGCCGGCTGCTCAAGATCAGCTTCGACGAGATGCTCGAGATGTCGGCCACCGGTGGCCGGGTGCTCATGCTGCGCTCCGTCGAGTTCGCCCGTCGGCACCGCGTGACCCTGCACGTCCGGTCCAGCTTCACCTGGGAGCCCGGGACCGTCGTGACCGAGGAGGACCTTTCCATGGAGCAAGCAGTCGTGACCGCCATCACCCACGACACCACCGAGGCCAAGGTCACCGTGTCGGGGGTGCCCGACCGCCCGGGCGTCGCCGGCAAGCTGTTCCGAGCCCTCGCCGACCAATCCATCAACGTCGACATGATCGTGCAGAACATCTCCTCGCACGGCACCACCGACATCTCCTTCACGATCCCGCGCCTCGACCTCACCACCGCAGTGGAGGTCTGCAACTCGCTCTCCGAGGACCTCGGGGCCTCGGGGGTGAGCTCGGACGACTCGATCGGGCGGGTCTCGGTGATCGGGGCCGGGATGAAGACCCACCCTGGGGTCACCGCCACCGTGTTCGAGACCCTGGCCACCCGCGGCATCAACATCGAGATGATCTCGACGTCGACCATCCGCATCTCCTGCGTGGTCCGGGAGTCGGACGTCGAGGAGGCGGTCCGGGCCCTCCACCAGGCCTTCGAACTGGAGTAGCGGTCCGAGGCCCGACGGCCCTCTCCTAGAATTGGCCCCATGCGAGTCGGGGTCTTCGGTGCGACCGGCCAGGTCGGCAAGGTGATGCGGTCGGTGCTGGCCGAGCGCGCCTTCCCGCTCGATGACCTCCGCTACTTCGCGTCCCCCCGCTCGGTGGGGCGCCTCCTGCCGTGGGGCGACGGCGAGATCGCGGTGGAGGATGCCACGACCGCAGACTTCGCCGGGATCGACATCGCCCTGTGCTCGACCGGGGCCACGGCGTCCCGGGAGATCTCGCCCCGCCTCGCGGCGGCCGGGGCCGTCGTCGTGGACAACTCGTCGGCGTGGCGCATGGACCCCGAGGTCCCGTTGGTGGTCACGGAGGTGAACGCCGAGGCGCTCCGCAGCATCCCCAAGGGGATCGTGGCCAACCCCAACTGCACGACCATGGTGCCGATGGTCCCCCTCAAGCCGCTCCACGACGCGGCCGGTCTCCGGAGCCTGGTCGTCTCCACCTACCAGTCGGTGTCGGGCTCCGGCCTCGCTGGGGTCGCGGAGCTGGCCGACCAGCTGGCCAAGACGGCCGGGGCGACCGAGGAGCTGACCTTCGACCCGAGCGGAGTCGACTTCCCGGAGCCGAGCGTTTTCCCCGCGCCGGTCGCCCACAACGTGGTGCCGGTGGCCGGCTATCTGGTCGACGACGGCCGCAACGAGACCAATGAGGAGCACAAGTTTCGCGACGAGAGCCGCAAGATCCTCGACATTCCCGAGCTCTCGGTGACCTGCACCTGCGTGCGGGTCCCGGTCTTCACCGGCCATTCGATGTCCCTGGTGGCCGGGTTTGCCGAGGACCTCTCGCCGGCGCGGGCGACCGAGCTGTTGGCCAGCGCCCCGGGCGTGCAGCTCTCGGACCTGCCGACGCCGCTGGCCGCCGCCGGCGGCGACGTCGCACTGGTCGGCCGCATCCGGGCCGCCGACGGGGCGACCGACACCCTGGCCCTGTTCGTGTCGGGCGACAACCTGCGCAAGGGCGCGGCGCTGAACGCGGTGCAGATCGCCGAGGCGCTCCTCGAACTGCGGTTCTGATCCGGCGTCCGCCGGTCAGTCCGAGGCGACCGTCCCGGGGTCGGGGCCCCCGCCCACCAGCGCCGCCATCCGCCTGGCCAGGCTGACGGCGTGGTCGCCGAATCGCTCATAGAAGCGGGCCACCATCGCGAGCTCGATGGCGACCGGGATCGGCATGGACCCCGCCGCGATCTCGGCGGTGAGGGTGACATGCAGGT
>JBOGFV010000029.1:0-6930 GCA_050743525.1 Acidimicrobiales bacterium | reverse complement strand
CCACCAGGGCGGCGACGTCGATGCCCTCGGGCATGAATTCCGAGAGTGCGTTGCCGAGTCCGCCCAGGTCACCGAGGTGGTCGGCCGGGTTCTCGCCCCCCAGGGTGACGTCGAGGTACTCGGCCAGCGACTCGGCGCCGGTCGGCAGGGCCAGCCCGAAGGCGACGATGGGCCGCGGGTTGAAACCCTGGGACCGGGCCACCGGGATCCCGCTGCGGCGCAGCGCCCGCTCCCACATCCGGGCCACATCGCGGTGACTGGTGAAGCGGATCTTGCCGACCTTGGCGAATTTGACTCGCAGGATCTCAGTCATCAGCGGACCCCGGCCGGGGTGACGAAGCGGACCGGCACCCGAGCGCCGACCGAGAGATCCTGGCCGGTCCCCTGGCTGCCGCCGGCCGGCGGCACCGGCGAGGCCACGACGTGTTCCAGCCCCGCGTCGGTACAGGCGCCGCAGTCGTAGCACGGGGTCCACCGGCAGTCCTGTACCGCGATCGACGCCAGCGCGTCCTGCCAGTCGGTCCAGAGGAAGTCGCGGTGCAGGCCGGCCGAGATGTGGTCCCACGCCAGCGCCTCGTCGGCGCCGCGATCCCGGTGGGCCACCGACTCGAGGGAGAGTCCCTCGGCGGCGAGCGCCTCCTCCCACTTGGCGAGGTCGAAGCACTCGGACCACTCCTGGAACGTCCCGCCGGCCCGCCACACCCGCTCGATCACCGCCCCCATCCGCCGGTCGCCCCGCGAAGCGAGCCCTTCGACCACCGACGCCTCGGGGTCGTGCCAGCGCAGTGACAGCCCCCGCACGCCCCGGCACGCGTCCTTCAGCAGGTTGACCTTGCGGCGCAGCTCCCCCGCGGTGTCCTGGCCGAACCACTGGAAGGGGGTGTGGGCCTTGGGCACGAAGCCGCCCACCGAGGCAACCACGGTCGGCGCCCGGTGGTGCCGCCGCCCGATCTCGACGCATCGCCGGCCCAGCTCGGCGATCCCGAGCACGTCCTCGTCGAGCTCGGTCGGCAGACCGATCAGGAAATACAGCTTCACCCGCCGCCAGCCGTTGGAGAATGCCGCGTCCACCGCGCCGTAGAGGTCCTCCTCGGTGATCAGCTTGTTGATGATCGTTCGCATGCGCCAGGTACCACCCTCGGGTGCGAAGGTCAGCCCGGTCCGGCGGGCCTGGGCGATCTGGGTGGCGGTGGAGACCGTGAAGGCGTCGACCCGGAGGCTCGGCAGGCTGACCGACACCTGTCCCTCGCCGCACTCCCCGGACACCACCGCCTTGACGGTGTCCTCGATCTCGGAGAAGTCGGCCGTCGACAGCGAGGTGAGCGCGACCTCGTCGTAGCCGGTCCGGGCCAGTCCGTCCCTGATCATCGTGCGGACCTGGGCGGCGGGGCGCTCCCGGACCGGCCGCGTGATCATGCCGGCCTGGCAGAACCGGCAACCCCGGGTGCAGCCCCGGAACACCTCGACGTTGAGGCGGTCGTGGACGACCTCGGTCAGCGGCACCAGCTGGTGCTTGGGGTAGGGCCATTCCGACAGGTCGGCGATGGTGCGCTTCACCACCTGAGCCGGCGCCCGACCGGCGACCGGTGTCACCGAAACGAGCCGCTCTCCGGCGTACTCGGCCTCGTACAGGGAGGGCACGTACACACCCTCGACGCCGGCGAGGGCCTGGAGGACCTCGCCGCGGTCGCGGGCCTCGGGTGGCTCGGCCAACCACGGCGACAGCACATCGGTCAGCTCGCCGACGACCTCCTCGCCGTCGCCGAGCACGAAGGCGTCCACGAAATCGGCCAGTGGCTCGGGGTTGAACGCGCAGTGGCCGCCGGCCACCACGATCGGGTCGGCGCCGGTCCGCTCGGATCCGTGGACGGGCACTCCGGCCAGGTCGATGAGGTTGAGCACGTTCGTGTAGACCAGCTCGGCCGACAGGTTGAAGGCGAGCACGTCGAAGTCGCGGGCCGGCCGGTGGTTCTCGACGCTGAACAGCGGGATCCTGGCCCGCCGCATCGCGGCCTCCATGTCGAGCCACGGCGCGTAGGAGCGCTCGGCCAGCGCGTCGGCCCGCTCGTTCAGGAGCTCGTAGAGGATCTGCAGGCCCTGGTTGGGCAAGCCGATCTCGTAGGTGTCGGGATAGATGAGCAGCCACCGGACGAGGCCGTCGGCATGGATCGGCACGGTCGCGCCCTGCTCCCCCCCGATGTAGCGGGCGGGCTTGGAGACGCCGTCGAGCAGCGGTTCGATGCTCGGCCAGAGCGATGCCACGAAGGGCTGATCCTATGCCCGGGGTCCGGAGCCGGCCCCGATCGAGCCCGGCAAGGGCCGGTCCATGGACCAGCCCACGCCTGAGGACAACCTTGGGGGGCGGTCAGGCGTCCTGCCTCTGCGTCGACGATGGCCCGATGACGGAGCCACCGACCTCAGCCGCCGGTCGTCGAGCGAGGCGCCGTCGTGGGGGTCGGGGTGCCTGCGGGCGGGTTGAACGGCTTTACGGTCGTGGTCGGAGGGCTGGTCGGCGACGGGAGCTTGAGCGGACCGATCGGGTTGGTCACCAGGTAGTTGAAGATGTTCATCACGGCGGGGGCGGCGGCCTGGGCGCCGTAACCACCGTGATCGACCACCACCGCCACGACGTACTGGGGGTTCGGAATCGGGCCGAACGCCACGAACCACGCGTTCGGCTCGTCGGTCCCCTTCACGATGTTCTTCGGCGCGGTGTCGGCGGTGCCGGTCTTGCCGGCGATCCGATAGTTGCTGAGATCGAAGTGGGCGTAGGTCTTGAAGGTCGGGCCGGCGGTACCGTTGCCCTCGACCACGCCCTCGAGGCCCTGAAGGATCGGGTCGTAGACGGCCGGGGTGAAGCCGATGTGGCCGGTCGCCTGGGGCTTGATCCGCTTCACGACCTTGTCGGTCTCGGGGTCGACCAGCGCCGAGCCGATCTCGGGCTTGTAGCGGGTTCCGCCGTTGGCGAACGTCGCGTACGCGTTGGCCAGCCCGATCGGGGTCACGACGGTGCCGCCCTGGCCGAAGCCCATCTCGATGTTGTCGCCGGCGTACCAAGTGGTGTTGGGGAAGCCCGCGGGGGCCTCCTTGTGGAGCAGCTGGCGCTCGGCCTGGCTGTCCACCCGGCCCTGGACCTCGCCCGACAGGTCGATGCCGGTCACCTGATCCAGGCCGTAGTCGTCGGCCATGCTCTGGATCGGCGTGGCCCCGTACCTGCTCGCCTGGTTGTAGAACATGTCGCCCAGCTCGTAGAAGTAGAAGTCATCCGAAAGGGTCAGCGCGGTGGTGACGTTCACGCCCCCGGCCCCCTGGGCCTCGTCGTCATGGAACGCGCAGCCGGCCGCCGCGCCGCCCGAGGTGTTGCAACCCGGGACGTTGAAGGTCCCGGTGTCGTCGATGTACTGGCCGGCCGAGATCAGCCCGTCCTTGAGCGCCGCGGTGGCGGTGACGAGCTTGAAGGTCGACCCGGGGGTGTACAGGCCCTGGATGGCGTAGTTGTCGAGCGGGCACCCCGACACCGCGGCGGTGCAGCCCTGTGAGAGCGCCTGGTAGTTGGCCTGCGAGATCCCTCCCACCCAGTCGTTGAGGTTGTAGGTCGGGGACGAGGCCAAGGCCAGGATCGCTCCGCTGTTCACATCCTCGACGATCGCGGCGGCGTCGGTCGCGGCGGGGTACAGATGGGTGGTCGGGTCCGTCGTGTTGCGGTCGGCCTGGATCAGCGACGTGAGGGCTGCCTGGACGGCCAGCTGCAGGTTGGTGTCGACATTGGTGACGAGGATGTCGCCCTCCTTGGGCTGGGACTTGTGCAACGTCCCGACCACCTGGTTCTGCGCGTTGACCACGAGCTCGTCCTGGCCCGAGACGCCCCGCAGGTCTTGCTCGTATTGGTGCTCGAGGCCGGACTGGCCCACCTGGGACGAGGGCTGGTAGCCGAGGCCGGGGTTCTCCTTCAGCTCGGCCTGTGAGATCGGGCCGACATAACCGAGGACATGGGTGGCGGTGCAACCGCACGTCCCGCCCTCGGGATAGGTCCGGACCGAGGCTTGCTGGACGCTCACCCCCGGGAACTCGGCCTGGTGGTCGTCCAGGTACTGGATCGTGGCCATCGGCGCGCCGGTCAGCACCGGCACCGGCTGGTATTGGCTGAATTGGGAGTCCTTAAGCGCCTTGTTGACCTGAGCCGGCGTCTGGCCGACCAGAGCCGCGACCTTGGCGATGATGCTCGGGTTGACGCGGGCCTCGTAGCGGGACAGGACGATCTGTTGTTCGTTCTGATTGCCGACCAGGACCACGCCGTTGCGATCGAGAATCTGGCCGCGCGCCGCGGGAGCCGGAACCGTGCGGACCTGGTTTTGATTGACCGCCGCGGTGGCGCTCTTCTGTCCGATGATCTGGAGGCTCCACAGCCGCAACACCATCGTGGCGAACAGGGCCAAAAAGAGGAGCCCGATCACCGCGACGCGCACGTTGGGACGGGACGGTACCTCCTGGGGCGACGCAACCAGCGCACCGACGTTGACGCTGCGGCGCGGCCGCATGCGGGGGGCCCGGCGGGGGCGGCGCATGGATCGGGCCGGCCGGGAGTGGACCGGGCCGAGGAACCGGCGTCGGCTGCCCATCGGATGCCGGACCGAGCGGCGGCTCACGGGCGGTCCCCGGGCACGAGTGCGCCGCGCCACGCCGAGCCGACCGCCTCCCGGCCGAACGCCCAGTTGCAGGCCCGGACCATCACGAAGCCGAGCAGCCCGTTCACCACCGCGACCACGCCGACCACGGCGCCGAGCGAGATGGTGAGCATTTCCGGCTGGCCGACCACGGTCCCGAGCACCGCGAACATGATGACCCCGACGGCACTGCCGAGACCCGTCACCCCCGGCACGAAGAACGGGTTGGTGCGATCGACCCCGGCCGCCACCAATTGGCCGGCGGCCGTCCCGACAGCCACTCCGACCAGGGCGCTCAGCCCGAGGGGGGTCGGCAGGAACAGGTCGAGGGCCAAGCCCGAGAAAAACCCGACGATCGCCCCCCGCTGGGTCCCGCCGGCCAGGCCGGCCGCGATGGCGAGCCCGACCATGAGGTCGGGATGGGCCCCCGACACCCGGAGGTCCAGCACCACGGTGAGCTGGAGCGCCAGGGCGACGACGACCACGAGCAGGGCTCGGGGGGCCTCCCTCGGGGTCACAGGGGTGGCTCCCACTGGACCACGTCGACGTAGGCCAGCTGGCGCAGGTCGGCGGTGGGCGCCATCGTCACCGTCATCGACCCGCTCCCGACCGTGGAGCGGAATGAGTGGATCGTCCCGACCGGGATCCCCGGGGGGAACTCGGCTCCGGCCAGCTGGTTCGTGAACAGCCGCTCGCCCTTGTGGAGGTTGGTCTGCGCCGGGACGTACTGAACCGAGAGCGTGTTTCCGGGGCCCTGCCCTTCGACATTCGCGTACTCCTGGCCCGATGGCCCGTAGCTGACCCCAACCGACGAGCGGCTGTCGGTGATCAGCTGCACGGTGGCGGTGCCGTGGCTGGACTGGACGACCTGGCCGACCAGGCCGCCGGCCGCCACCACCGGCATTCCGACCAGCACCCCGTCGCTCCGGCCCTTGTCGATAATGATGTCGGCGTCGAAGTCGGACACGTCCGGGCGGATCATCGCCGCCGTCACCGTCTTCAGGGACCGGATATAGGTGAGGTGGTCGAGCGAGGTGATCTCACGGAGCTGCTGGCGCAACGCCTCGGTCTCGTTCTGTTGGAGCCGCAGCCGCCCGATGGTCGCCTGCAGCTGCTGGTTCTCGCTCTGCAAGGCGCCGTAGTGGACGGCGCCGGCGAAGAAGTCGCCGATCGGACGAAGGATGTCGTTCACGCCCGTGGTAATTGGCGAGAAGACGTCGTGCGCGAGCGACTTGATCCCCGAAGTGATGTGGTTGGTCCCGCCACGCAGGTCGAAGGTGATCAGCGTCACCGACACCAGCACGAGGATTCCGAAAATGGCCAGGGTGCGGCGCGATCGCCGTGGCCCGGCCACGCGCTACAGCAACCGCCGGGTCAGCGAGAAGACGAGGTGATCAGGACCTGCTTGAGAGCCTCAAACTCTTCGAGGCACTGACCACTGCCAATCGCGACGCAGTTCAGTGGGTCCCTCGCGACGACGATCGGCATCCCCGTCTCGTGCTGGAGGCGGGCGTCGAGGCCGTGCAGCAGCGAGCCGCCGCCGGTGAGCACGACTCCCTGCTCCATGAGGTCGGCTGCCAACTCCGGCGGCGTGCGGTCGAGGGTCGACTTCACCGCGTCGATGATGGCGGTCACCGGCTCCTCGATGGCCCGCCGGATGTCCTCGGTCGAAACGATCACGGTCTTGGGCAGCCCGCTCAGCAAGTCGCGGCCGCGGATCTCGGCGTGCAGCTCCTCTTCGAGCGGGTAGGCCGAGCCGAGGACCATCTTGATCTCCTCGGCGGTCCGCTCGCCGAGGGCCAGGCTGAACTCCTTCTTGACGAACGCGACGATCGCCTCGTCGAGCTCGTCACCGCCGATCCGGATCGACTGGCTGGTGACGATGCCGCCCAGCGAGATGACCGCGACCTCGGTGGTGCCACCGCCGATGTCGACCACCATGTTGCCGGTCGGCTCGTGGACCGGGAGCCCGGCGCCGATGGCGGCGGCCATCGGCTCTTCGATGATGGAGGCCTTGCGGGCCCCGGCGTACTCGGCCGCCTCCATGACCGCCCGCTGCTCGACCCCGGTGATGCCCGAGGGGACGCAGATGACCATGCGGGGCTTGGCGAAGCGGCGCTGGTGCACCCGGTGGATGAAGTAGCGGAGCATCTTCTCGCAGATCTCGAAGTCGGCGATGACGCCGTCTTTCAAGGGGCGGATGGCCTGGATGTTCGACGGCGTGCGGCCGATCATCCGCTTGGCCTCGGCCCCGACCGCCAACGGG
>JBOGFV010000028.1:0-3173 GCA_050743525.1 Acidimicrobiales bacterium | reverse complement strand
TGCCCGTACTGGCCGCGCCCGCCGGTCTGGCGCACGTAGCGGCCCGAGATGTCCTGCACCGCCTTGCGGATGGTCTCGCGGTAGGCGACCTGGGGCTTGCCCACGTTGGCGTCGACGCTGAACTCGCGCAGCATCCGGTCGACCAGGACCTCGAGGTGCAGCTCGCCCATGCCTGAGATGACGGTCTGGCCGGTCTCGTCGTCGGTTCGGACCCGGAAGGTGGGGTCCTCCTCGGACAGGGCGAACAGGGCCTTGCCGAGCTTGTCCTGGTCCGCCTTGGTCTTGGGCTCGACCGCCACGTGGATGACCGGCTCCGGGAAGACCAGGGCCTCGAGCAGGATCGGGTGGTTGGGGTCGGTCAGGGTGTCCCCGGTCGAGGTCTGCTTCAGCCCGACGGCGGCGACGATGTCCCCCGAGAAGATGGCGTCCTTGTCCTCGCGGTGGTTGGCGTGCATCTGGAGGAGGCGCCCGATGCGCTCTCGCTTGTCCTTGGAGGAGTTGAGGACGGTGCCGCCCTTGCGCAACGTGCCCGAGTAGACCCGCAGGTAGGTCAGCTTGCCAACGTAGGGGTCGGTCATGATCTTGAAGGCCAGGGCGGAGAAGGGCGTGTCGTCGTCGGGGGTCCGCTCCTCGAGCTCCTCTTCCCGGCCCGGCTTGATCCCCTGGGTCGGAGGCAGGTCGAGCGGGCTGGGCAGGTAGTCGACGACGGCGTCGAGCATCGGCTGGACACCCTTGTTCTTGAACGCCGAGCCGCACAGAACCGGCACCACGTGGGCGGCCAGGGTGGCCTGGCGCAGCGACCGGCGCAGGTCGTCCCCGGTGATCTTCTCATCGGCCAGGTACTTCTCCATGATCGAGTCGTCGAAGTTGCTGAGCACGTCGACGAGCTGGTGCCGGGCCTCCTCGGCCGCCTCGGTGAGGTCGGCGGGGATCTCGGTCTCCGACCACTTCTCGCCCATGCCCTCCCCCCAGACGAGCGCGGTCTGCTCGAGGAGGTCGACCACCCCCTTGAACTCGCTCTCGACCCCGATCGGCAATTGGACGACGGCCGGCCGCCCGTCGAGGCGGTCCCGGATCATGTCGACGGTCCGGCCGAAGTCGGCCCCGACCCGGTCCATCTTGTTCACGAAGCAGATCCGGGGCACCGAGTACCGGTTGGCCTGCCGCCACACCGTCTCGGTCTGGGGCTCCACGCCGGCCACCGCGTCGAACACCGCCACCGCCCCGTCGAGGACGCGCAGCGAGCGCTCCACCTCGACGGTGAAGTCGACATGGCCCGGGGTGTCGATGATGTTGATGACGTTGTCGCGCCAGGTGCAGGTGGTGGCGGCCGAGGTGATGGTGATGCCGCGCTCCTGCTCCTGGACCATCCAGTCCATGGTGGCGGCGCCCTCGTGGACCTCACCCATCTTGTAGTTGCGGCCCGTGTAGTAGAGGATCCGCTCGGTCGTGGTGGTTTTGCCCGCGTCGATGTGGGCCATGATCCCGATGTTGCGGGTCCGGGCCAGGGGGAATTCGCGGATGGGCAGGGGTTCAGCCATGAGCTTCCACTTCGGAGAGAAGAACTACCAGCGGTAGTGCGCGAAGGCCTTGTTGGACTCGGCCATCTTGTGCATGTCCTCGCGCCGCTTCACCGCATTGCCCACCCCGTTGGAGGCGTCGAGGATCTCGCCGGCCCTCCGCGCGGCCATGGTCTTCTCGCGGCGCTGGCGCGCGTAGCCGACCAGCCCGCGGATGGCGAGCGTGGTGGCCCGGCGGGGACGCACCTCGACCGGGACCTGGTAGGTGGCGCCGCCGACCCGGCGGCTCTTCACCTCGAGCTCGGGCCGGGTGTTCTCGATGGCCCGCTTGAGCGACGCGATCGGGTCGGAGCCGCCCTTCTCGGAGACCTGGTCGAGGGCCGAGTAGACGATCCGCTCGGCCAGGGTCCGCTTGCCCCGCGACAGCACCTTGTTGACGACCTGGGTGACGAGCACCGAGCGGTAGATCGGGTCGGGCGGGAGGTCCCGGCGCTGGGCCGGGCCGTTGCGGGGCACTAGGACTCCTTCTTGGCGCCGTAGCGGCTGCGAGCCTGGGCGCGCTCGCGGACCCCGGATGCGTCGAGGGCGCCCCGGATGACCTTGTAGCGGACCCCCGGAAGGTCGCGGACCCGGCCACCCCGCACGAGCACGATCGAGTGCTCCTGGAGGTTGTGGCCCACGCCCGGGATGTAGGCGGTGATCTCGACCCCGCTCGTGAGCCGGACCCGGGCCACTTTGCGCAGCGCCGAGTTCGGCTTCTTGGGCGTGAACGTGTAGACGCGGGTGCAGACCCCCCGCCGCTGGGGCGCGCCCTTCAAGGCCGGGGTCTTGGTCTTGGTCTCCTTGGTCTGGCGCCCGTTGCGGACCAGCTGGGCGATTGTCGGCACGCGCCTACCTCATGATTGGAACTTCGGAGTTGCTCGGGTGTCACCGCCGAACGGCGGTCCCGCGCAGCGGATCGATGCTAGGGCAACGGTGGGTTGCCAGCAACGCCCGGGAGCACGACGGTCCCGATCGGCCCCGTATTTTACCAGCGTCCAGCCGGTTCCGGATCCGCCTGCTCCGGTTCAGTCGGCTCCGGGATCAGGCCGTGCGGAGCAGGTCGTTCGGGCGCGATCTCGTCGCGATCAGAGCGGGGTCCGCCAGAGCGCTCGCCCACCGCGATCCCGGCCGGCGCCCGATCACGATGCCGATCAGCGCCAGGGTGGTCGTGGGGCGGCCCGCGGCTGCCTCGGCCAGCCCGACGAAGTCTGAGAAGGCCGGGCCGACCACGAAGATCGGCAGGGCGATGCCCCGCCCGGACCGCCAACGACGGCCAGCTCGCTCCGGTGCGCCGGGCTGATCGCCCCCAACGGATGCCCCTCGTGTCGACGCAGGAGGGTGGCGAATCGGGGCCCCCGAGCCAAGGGGGCCACCTGGTGGGGTCACGGTGCGAGGACCCGTGCCCGGACGCGAGGCTGCCGCCGACACCGGACCGGGGCAACCGGCCGGGCTCGACGGCAGCGTCGTTCCCACTCTCCTCGCTGGGAGCCCTCGGGCGGTCAGCCGGCCCCGAGCACGCTCCCGCCCTCTCCGGGACGCTCGGACTCGCCCTCGCCACTCGGGGCGGCCCCGAGCCAGCTGGCGTCGATCGAGGCGTCGAAGGGCTCGTCG
>JBOGFV010000027.1:0-4930 GCA_050743525.1 Acidimicrobiales bacterium | reverse complement strand
ATCAGCGACACGCAGGAGCTCGGAGCCTGAAATCCGAATAGGCCGAGCGACGCGGACATGCCTGCGCTGGAGCCCCTCACGCAGGCGCAGCAATCCCGCTACCCGCACCCGGCGGGGCCAGGGCCTATGAACCCGGAGGAGAACCGGCGGCTCAGCGTCTATCCGCACATTGAGGTTGAACGCACCGCCGATGTCTGCCCATCCGGCCCCGCGCGCGACGCGGTCGATCAGGGCCTAGACGGCCGGATCATCTGGGCTGGCTCTAGGTCCAAACCAGCGCGGCAAGGCAGGGGTCGAGGTCGAAGCTTCGATTCCGGTCATGGCAATGGCCCACCAAGCGCACCCGACGAAGGGCCCGCCAGCGAACCCATCCTCCTCGATGCGGGCGACTGTGCCACCGAAGTGCCGTACGGGGACATTCGCGAATGTCACCGACCCGGTGATCCGGGCTACCCCGGTAGAGCGGAGGATCCCGTCGCACCCGGCTCGTAAGGTCGCCGCATGCCCCCGCTACCCTTGACAGGGCGCGAGGTGGTCAGGGCGTTGCATCGACTGGGCTGGGTAGCCGTCGTCCAGAAGGGCTCCCACGTTCAACCGAAGCACCCGGCGAAGGGTGGTCGGGTCACCGTGCCCATTCATGCGGGAGAATCCATCGGTCCGGGCCTGCTGAGATCAATCTTGGCGCAGGCCGGTTCGAGCGGTGACCAACTTCGAGGAGTCCTGTGTGAGGATGGATCAGTGCGCACGTACACGATCGTGGTTGAACCAGATGAATCCGGAGATCTTGTTGTGTCGGTGCCAGCGCTGCCCGGCTGCTTCACGCATGGCAAGACGCTCGAAGAATGCGAGCAGCGCGCAGTCGAGGCAATCGAGACCCACATTGCCGGGTTGATCGCCGACGGCGAGCCGGTTCCCGAGGAATCGGGAACTCCTCGGCTCCGTTCCGTCACAGTCGCTGCCTGAACTGATGACAAGACCGCCCGAACCGAAAGGTCCGGCGCCGATCCGGGGAAGTAGGCCCGCGGGTCGCACCAAAGTCACGGAGCCAGGCTCGGTCCTGCTACGGACTGATCGCGTCCATCGGCCGAGCTGGGGAAGCTGACATGGCGAGCGTCACCGCGGCCTCGGCCATGATGATCGCCCCCGTCCTCATCGACTCCTCGTCGATGTCGAAGCGGGGGCTGTGGTGGTCCCCACTCCCGCCGTCAGCTCGTTGACCGCCGACGTGGAAGTAGCAACCCGGGACCCGGGACAGGATCTCACTCACATCGTCGCTCGGCGTGATGGGAGGTCCGCTGATCACGCGATCCGAGCCCAGGAGACGACGCGCGGTCTCGGCCACCGCCCCGGTGACGACTTGGTCGTTGCGCACCGCTGGTGCGTGCAGGGTGAGCTCAACTCCTCCCTCCGCCCCTGCCGTCGCGGCCGCTTCGGCGACGAGACGGCTCAAGCGGTCGAGCGCCTCTTCCTTCTGCTCGCCGGTGAAAGTCCGGAGCGAACCCTCGATGACTGCCTCCGTCGGCACGACGTTCATCGCCGTGCCGCCTCGAACGACTCCCGCCGAGCAGACAGACGCGGCCCCCTCGTACTCCAAGCCAGCCACCACCGATTCCAAGGACGTCAGCACCGTGGCCGCGCTGACCAGCACATTGGGACCGCCGCGGGCCGCGTGGCCGCCCGAGCCCCTGAACGTGATGCGCAAGCCCTGAGCGTCGGACATCGCCAGCCCCTCTCGGATCTTGACCACGCCGACGGGAAGCGCCGTGGTGACGTGCCAGCCCACCGCGACGTCGACCGGCGACTCCTCCAGAAGCCCCGCATCGAGCATTTCCCGGGCGCCGGACATCTGCTCCTCTGCCGGTTGGAAGACGAAGAGGTACCGGCCTGGGAGCTCCACCGCCCGTGAGGCCATGGCCTCCGCCGCTCCCAACAAACCGGCCGTGTGGGCGTCGTGACCGCAAGCGTGCATCGCTCCAGCGAGTTCGGAGGAGAACTCGAGGCCCGTCCCCTCGGTGATCGGCAGACCATCGATGTCGGCCCGCAGCAGCACGGTCCGACCCGGCCGCCCACCCAGCAGCATCGCCACCGCGCCGGTGGTGCCTGCCCCCGGCCTCGGCAGCAGACCGAGCTCGTCGAGTCGTTCCCTTATGAGCCGGGTGGTCTCGTGTTCGGCAAAGGCCAGCTCGGGCCGTCGGTGGAGCGCCCGACGGGTGTCCACCATCCGGGCGAACACCCGATCGATATCCGATCGCAAATCGATTTCGGTCACTGCCTGTCCCTATCCGTCGGATCCACGGCGGCCCTACCATGGGCCCATGCGAGCTGCGGAGCTGTGGATCGAGTCCTACCAGGGTGAGGTGCTCGGGGAGACCATCTTTGGGTGGCTGGCCGCCCACGAGCACGACGAGGAGCGTCGCCACCAGCTGGAGACCCTGACCCTCCTCGAGCGGGCCACCAAGGACCTCGCCGAGCCGGTGTTCGAGCGCCTCGGCTACGACCGGGGCGACACCGAGGCGACGGTGAAGGCCGCCACGGCCGCCGCCGAACGGGTCGCCGAGGGGACCTGGGAGCAGTTCCTGGCCGGCACCGAGGCGGTGGCCGCTCAGTACCTGCTCAAGTACGAGGAGCTGGTCGAGCTGACCACCGAGTCCTTCGAGCGGGAGATCGCCGTCGCCTACGTGGCCCACGAGCGGGCGCTGGCCGCCTTCGTCCGCCGGGCCCAGGGCAAGGAGGAAGGGGTGGCTCTTGAGCCAATTCTCGACCTGCCCCACGTCGCGGCGGCCGCACCGGCGTGAGGAGACGGGACGGGGGCTAGCCCGGCGACCCGAAGAACGAGAGCAGTCGGTCCCAGGCCCGGCCGGCCGACTCCGGGTGAAACGACTCGGGGCGGGCATCGTTCATGAAGCCGTGGTCGGCTCCCCCATACACCTCGAGGTCGAAGGGGATGCCCTTCGCCTCGAGGCCCGATCGGACCGCCGACACCTCGTCGGCCGAGATGTAGGGGTCCTTCTCGCCGTACGCGAACATCAGCCGCGCGTCGAGCCCGCCGGCCCGGGCCACGGTGTTGGAGATCCCCGCTCCGTAGAAGCAGGCCGCCGCCCCGACCCGACCCGGCAACCCGGCTGCGGTGGCGAACGCCAGGGCCCCACCCATGCAGAACCCCACGACCCGATGGGGTCCCGGCGCGACTGCGGGGCTCCGGTCTAGCCAGTCGAGGGCCACGGCGACGTCGCCGAGAAAGGCGGCTCCTCTGGCCACCAGCGCCGACTGCAGGGCCATGCCGCCGGGGATGTCGTCGTAAGAGGCGGTGTTGTGGGGAGCCTCCCGGTAGAAGAGGTCCGGCACGATGGCCAGGTAGCCCGCGCCGGCCAATCGGCAGGCAACGTCCCGGATGCTTCCGACGAGTCCGAACGCCTCGATGAGCACGAGCACCCCAGGGGTGGGGTCGTCCGACACGGGCCGAGCCACAAATGCCCCCATCGGCCCATCGGGAGCCGAGAGGTCGATCTCACTGTCGTCAACCTCTGCCGGGGGTGGGGGGTAGCTCACCGCCAGGCTCCGATTAGCGAGGGTCTAGGCACGGCGGCAGCCTAAGTCGCTCGGTCGGCGCTCGATCCGCCGCCCGCGGGCGGCTCCGGAAACGAGCCCGGAGCCCCGCCCTCGGCGGCCGGCGACGGATCGGGAGTCTGGGGCTCGGCCGGCTCAAGCAGCTGGCGCGCCAGCTTGATGCAGTCTGGGCAGATATAGACGGCCGGAGTCGGGCCGGCCACCCCACCCCGGCGCTCCAGACCGCAGAACGAGCAGGTCGGAGCGGTCACCGCCCGATGTTCGCGCCGGGCCCCCGTGGCGGGCGCATCCTGGAGCGTGTAGCCTGTCTCTTCGGGCCAAATCCCTGGTCCACCCCAACAGACGTGCCTGAGCGCCCGGCAATTCCGGGGACCTCGGGTCGACACAGACGGGCGCTCCGCTCGGGCAACCGGGCGGAGCGTTGGCATGCACAGATGGTCCTTCGGGGCCGCACAGGAAAGAACGCGCGCAGTGACCATCAAGGCGATCGTCGGCGAGAAGGTCGGCATGACCCAGGTCTGGGACGACCAGAACCGGGCAATCCCCGTGACCGTGCTGCGCGTCGCGCCCGTCCGCGTGGTCCAGGTGAAGACCCCGGAGAAAGAGGGCTACTCGGCCCTCCAGGTCACCTTCGGGTTCCGGCGCCGCAGCACGCTCAACAAGCCCGAGAGCGGCCACTACGAGGCGGCCGGGGTCGACCCGGGCCGCCGCCTGGTCGAGCTGCGGCTCGACGACATCAGCGACTTCAGCGTCGGCCAGCAGCTGACCGCGGATTTGTGGAGCCCCGGCGAGCGCGTCGACGCCATCGCCGTGTCCAAGGGCAAGGGATTCGCCGGCGGGATGAAGCGCCACAACTTCAAGGGCCAGGGCGGCGCCCACGGCAACCACAAGCACCACCGGGCCCCCGGCTCGATCGGCGCCTGCGCCACCCCGTCCCGGGTCTTCAAGGGGACCAAGATGGCCGGCCGCATGGGGGCCCGCCGGGTGACCGCCCTCAACCTCCAGATCGTCTCGGCCGACCCCGAGCGCGAGCTCGTGCTCGTGAAGGGTGCCATCCCCGGCCCCCGCGGCGGGATGGTCGTCCTGCGCAACACCGTCAAGGGCAACGGTGCCAACGGGAGCGCCCCGTGAGCCCGGCGTCCGGCGCGGTGCGCGGTCCGGTGGCCAAGGAGCGGCCCGCGCCCACGGCCCGCAAGGCCACCCGCTACGACGCCGCCGGCACCAAGCTCGGCGAGGTCGACCTCGAGCCCACCTTCTTCGGCGTCGAGCCCAACGAGGCGGTGCTCCACCAGGTCGTGACGGCCCAGCTGGCCGCGGCCCGCTCGGGCACCCAGTCGACCAAGACCCGGGCCGAGGTCCGGGG
>JBOGFV010000026.1:0-6180 GCA_050743525.1 Acidimicrobiales bacterium | reverse complement strand
GCCTGGTCGTGGGCGCGCACGACGGCGGGCGAGCGCCGGCGGATGCTGCTCGACGCGGCCACGGAGCTGGCGGCCGGCCGGAGCGACGCCATCTCGGTCATGGCAGCCGAGGCTGGGAAGACGTTCGCCGAGGCCGACCCGGAGGTCTCGGAGGCCGTCGACTACGCCCGCTGGTACGCACGGGAGCTCGAGACGCTCGAGCCGCTGCTCGCCGAGGTTGCGAGCGAGCCACTCGGGGTGGTCGTCGTCACCCCGCCCTGGAACTTCCCGTTCGCCATCCCGGCGGGAGGGGTGCTCGCGGCGCTGGCCGCCGGGAACGCGGTGATCCTGAAGCCGAGTCCCGAGGCGCCGGCCACCGCGGCGCTGCTGTGCGCGCAGTTGTGGTCGGCCGGGCTCCCCGACGGGTTGTTGGGGCTGTCGGCGGCCCCCGACGGCCCAGCGGGCCGGCGACTCGTCGCCCACCCCGACGTCGGCGCCGTGGTGCTCACCGGGTCGCTCGACACCGCCCGCATGTTCCTCGGATGGGCGCCGCAGCACCGGTTGCTTGCCGAGACGAGTGGCAAGAACGCCATGGTGGTGGGCGCGACCGCCGATGTCGATCTGGCGGTGGCCGACCTCGTCCGATCCGCCTTCGGCCATGCCGGTCAGAAGTGCTCGGCGGCCAGCCTGGCGATCGTGGAGGCGTCGGTGCACGATCGCAGCCCGTTCCTGCGCCAGCTGGCCGATGCGACCCGCAGCCTGAGAGTCGGGCCGGCGAGCGACCCGGCCACCGAGATGGGTCCGATCGTGGGTCCGTTCACGCCGGCCCTCGAGCGTGCCCTCACGAGCCTCGACCCCGGTGAGTCCTGGCTGGTCGAGCCGCGGGCGCTCGACGAGGTCGGCCGGTTGTGGTCGCCCGGCGTCCGGCTCGGGGTGCGGCCCGGCTCCTGGGCCCACCAGACCGAATGGTTCGGGCCGATGCTGGCGGTGTTGCGAGCCGACGGACTGGACGAGGCCCTCGCGATCCAGAACGCCGTGTCCTTCGGGCTCACCGCCGGGCTGCACTCACTCGATCCGGTTGAGCACGCCCGGTGGGCGGAGCAGGTCGAAGCCGGGAACCTGTATGTCAACCGCCCGACCACGGGCGCGCTGGTCGGGCGCCAACCGTTCGGTGGATGGAAGGCATCCAGCGTCGGCCCGACGGCCAAGGCGGGCGGCCCTAACTACCTGCTCGCACTCCGCCGCTGGCACGATGCCGAGCCGACCGGCGTGCACGAGGCGGAGGCCAGCTACCGGCACTGGTGGTCCTCGTACTTCTCCCAGGGGCACGACGTGGCCGGCCTCCGGGCCGAGGCGAACGTCCTTCGTTACCGCAAATTCACCCCCGGCGTGCTGCTCCGAGTGGCGGGGGACGATGGTGCCGAGGACGCTCGCAAGGCCGCCGCGGCGGCCGCGGTCACCGGGACCCCCCTACGGGTGTCGGTCGCCCCCTCTCTGCGGGGGCTCGCGGCGGACCTTCGCCGTCGGGGCCTCGATGCCGAATGTGAGGAGGCGAGCGTGTTGGAGCCTCGACTCGCGTCCGGGGCCCGGCTGCGGCTCGTCGGCGGGCCAGAGCCGGCAACCCTCGCCGCGGCCGCTCGGGCCGGAGTGGCGGTCCTCGATGAGCCGGTGTGCTCGCACGGACGTATTGAGCTCGTCCGCTGGCTCCGGGAGCAGACCCTGAGCCGGAGCCTGCACCGCTACGGCAATGTTGTGTACTGACAATTGGCGCCCTCGGGAGCGCCGGGCTCACACAACCTGGAACAAGGGCGGCTCGCCGATGTTGAATTCGGTGTGCTCGTCGAGATTTGGTCCGACATCGTGTGCCCGTGGTGCTACATCGGGAAGCGTCGTTTCGAAGCGGCGCTGGCCCGGTTCGAGCACGCCGACCAGGTCGAGGTGCGTTGGAGAAGCTTCGAATTGGACCCCCGGGCCCCGGCGCTCCGTTCGGGGACGATGGCGGACCACATCGCGGCCAAGTACGGCCTCTCGATGGAGGAAGCCGCCGGCCGGCTCGCCGGGATGAACCGGCTGGCCGCCAAGGACGACCTCCACTACGACCTGGCCAAGACCCAGGGCGGGAACACCTTCGACGCCCACCGCCTCATCCACTTGGCCTACGAGAAGGACCCGGCCACCGGAGCGGCGCTGAAGGAGGCGATGCTCCACGCCTACTTCGAGGATCTGCGGCCGATCGGGGCGCGCGAGGTCCTGGTCGAGACGGCGGTCCAGGTCGGCCTCGACCGCGACGAGGTGACGAGGACGCTCGACTCGGATCGCTTCGCCCAAGAGGTGCGCCGGGACGAAGCGGATGCCAACGCCCTGGGCTGCACGGGGGTGCCGTTCTGTGTGATCAACCGGGCGTTCGCGATCCCCGGAGCCCAGGACCCCGAGACCTTCCTGGTCACGCTGCGGCGGGCCTGGGAGCGGTCGTCGCTCGTCTCGGGGACCACGCACGACGATGCCGGGGGCGCGTGCGACGACAACAGCTGTCCGACCTGACCAGGTCCCACGGGGTCCCCACGAAGGCGTGGCTCAGCGGATGTCCAGGCCCTCGAAGTCTCCCGAGTCCCTCCACTCGGCCAGGTAGCTGAAGAAGGCGCTCGGCCCGAAGGGGTAACCGACGTTGAGCCGGGCGGTCGGCCCGAGGGGCTGACCTTCGTTGTTGTAGTAGCCGGGCGTGCAGTTCGGATCGCCGATCATCATCCCGGGCCCCGAGAGCAGGAGATCGATCCACTTCCGCTCGGCCTCTTCGGTGAGATCGACCGCCCCGGCGCCGGCCGTGCGGGCGTGGCTGACCACCGAGGCGATGGCGCGAGCGGACTCGGTCAGGTTGTGGGGGACGTTCGAGATGAGGTTGGCCCCCTGGGTCGGCTGGACCATGAAGGCATTCGGGAACCCGTGGATGTGGATGCCGTGCATCGTGCGCATCCCGTCGGCCCAGTGGTCGGACAGGCGGACCCCGTTCCGGCCGACGACGTCGAAGCCGGCCCGGCTCGTATAGGTGGTCCCAACTTCGAACCCGGAGGCGTAGATGATGCAATCGACCTCGTAGGTCCGCCCCCCCTGGCGGACCCCTTCGGGCACGATCTCCTCGACCCCCGTGCCGTCGGTGTGGACCAGGTGGCAGCCCGGCTCGTTGAACGCCTCGAGGTACTCGTCGTGGAAGCAGGGCCGTTTGCACAGCTGCCGGTACCAGGCCTTGAGGCTGGTGGCCGTCTCGCCGTCCTCGACGATGCCGTCGATCCGGGACCGGATCTCCTCCATCTTCTCGAAGTCGGAGTCCTCGTAGGCGGCCCGCATGCCCTCCACGGTCCGCTCGTCGGGGGACAGGGCCATGATCTTGGTGCGGATGCGCCGGGAGAGCTCGGTCCAACCGTCCATGACCAGGTCCTCATCGGCGACCCCGCCGGCCTGGTTGGCGGTGAAGTTCTCGAGCCAGCGCTGCTGCCAGCCCGCGGTGGCGATCGAGGCGAACCACTCGGGGTCGATCGGTCGGTTGTCTCGGACGTCCACCGATGAGGGCGTCCGCTGGAAGACATAGAGCTGCCGGGCCGCTCGGGCGAGGTGCGGGATGCACTGGACCGCCGTGGCCCCGGTTCCGATGATCGCGACCCGCTTGTCGGCCAGCCCGGTCAGGGGGGCGCCGGACGGGTCGCCGCCGGTGTAGTCGTAGTCCCAGCGGCTGGTGTGGAAGGAGTGGCCCCGGAAGCCCTCGATCCCCGGAACTCCCGGAAGCTTGGCCACGTGCAGGGGCCCGGTCCCCATGCCCACGAACTGGGCCGTGAATCGATCGCCCCGGTTCGTGCTGACGAGCCAGCCGGACCGGTCGTCCCGCCACCGCAGTTCCGTGACCTCGGTGTGGAAGAGGGCGTGGTCGTAGAGGCCGAACTGCTTCCCGATCCGCTGGGAGTGCTCCAGGATCTCCGGTGCGTGGGCGTACTTCTCGGTGGGCATGTGCCCGGTCTCTTCGAGGAGCGGCATGTAGACCATCGAGGCGGTGTCGCACTGGGCTCCCGGGTAGCGGTTCCAGTACCAGGTGCCGCCGAAGTCGCCGCCCTTCTCGACGATCCGGACGTCCCCGACGCCGGCTTCCCGCAGCCGGGCGCCGGTGACCAAGCCGGCGAATCCTCCCCCGACGAAGGCGAAGGTGACGTGGTCGGTCTTCGGCTCGCGCTCGACCACCGGGGTGTAGGGGTCCTCGGCGTAGTGGGCGAAGGGCCCGGTCAGCCGGCTGTACTGGTCGATGCCGTCCGAGCGGAGCCGCTTCTCTCGCTCCTCGGCGTACTTGCGCCTCAGTGCTTCCTTGTCGAGCGGGGTCGTCGACCCCCGTCGGTCCGAGCCAGGCGCGCCTGGTCGTGTCTGCGTCATCGGCGGCGGCCCTCCGGAGGCTGAGTCCCCGGGAACTGTATACGCCTGTGTGTACAGTTCCAAGCGGGCTCGACCCGCCAGGGCCGGCGCCGGCGTGGCCAGCGTTCTCCGATCGGCTGACGACGCTGCCAGCGCCGCCCCGGCTGGCTCCGACGTCACGACGGGGACTCAGGACTTGGTCGCCACGCCTTCGTAGGTGTAGCCGAACAACTTCGGCTCACCGGTCATGTAGTAGGTGCGCACCGGGTCGATCGTGAAGCCGGCCTCCTCGATGAGCCCGGTGATCGGTCTCGTCAGATGACAGCCTCCCGCGAGGTGCTTCCAGGGCGGCTCGATCCGCGCCTGCCAGCGGGCCACGCCGACCTCGGGCGCCTGACCGTGTTCGACAAAGTGCAGCTTCCCTCCGGGCTTGAGCACCCGGCGGATCTCGGCGAGTGCAGCGTTGACGTCCGGGATCGTGCACAGCGTCCAGGTGGACAAGGCGGCGTCGAACTCGTCAGAGGGCAGGTCCAGTGCCTCACCGGTGAGGCCGGCGTGCTCCACGGTCGCGGAGGCTGCCGCGATCCGCGGTTGTGCGATGCGCAGGCATCGTTCGGAGGGTTCGACGGCGGAGACCTTGCGGACCGTCTCGGGGTAGTGGGGAACGTTCAGACCGGTTCCGAAACCAACCTCGACCACGTCGCCCGAGAGTGCGGAACAGACGCGGGTCCGAACGTCTCGGAGGTTCCCTCGGTCCATGACCTTGTTCTGGAGTCTCGGAAGGATCCGATCCGTGTAGACGCCCGTCTTGGGACCCCTTCGTCTGTTCGCCGAGCCGACCCGGCGACCCGGTGATCGGGCGTGCCGGAGCGTACCGGCCGTCGCCGAAAGGGAGCTCCCCAGGACCCACCGCGGCTCGATGGTGCGTCTCGTTTCCGTCGCCGAACGGAGTCCCGGGT
This sequence comes from Acidimicrobiales bacterium, assembly GCA_050743525.1. Taxonomy (GTDB): domain Bacteria; phylum Actinomycetota; class Acidimicrobiia; order Acidimicrobiales; family RAAP-2; genus Palsa-461. Next base: position 853 of record JBOGFV010000026.1, on the reverse strand, counting down.
CCCAGTCGGTCCTCAGGACGGCCGCCGTTCAGTGGTCCGTCGGCCGCCTGATGGTGGGGCTCAGCACCGACCGGCGTCCGCCTAGTCCCACTGGCCGGGCTGATAGTCGCCAGCCGGCTGGCGGATGATGACGTTCATGCGGTTATACGCGTTGATGAGGGCGATCAGCATGACCAAGGCGGCGAGCTGGTCCTCGTCGAAATGCTTGGCGGCGTTCGCCCACACCGCGTCGTTCACCCCTCCGGACCCGTCGGCGATCCGGGTTCCTTCCTCGGCGAGCTCGAGCGCGGCCCGCTCGGCCTCGGTGAAGACCGTCGCCTCCCGCCAGGCCGCCACCAGGTTGAGCCGCTGTTGAGTCTCTCCGGCGTGCGTGGCCTCTTTGGTGTGCATGTCCGTGCAGAAGCCACAGCCATTGATCTGGCTGGCCCGGATCTTGACCAGCTCCTGGGTCGCGGCGGGCAGGGTCGACTCGGTGAGAACCCGTCCGGCCGAGTTGACGTGCTTGACGAACTTCACGACGAGGGGGCTCTCGTAAGGGTTGAGGCGGGCGTCCATATGGCGCTCCTTTCGTGGACTCGATCGCGCTTGCGTTCCGGTTCGCCGACTCGATCCGGGGGCCCACGATCCCTACCCCGATAGACGAAGCGGGTCCAGCTCCTGTGACCCGCCGACGCTGAACAGGGCCGATGGCGCAGCCCGGGCCGCCGTCCGGGCCACCGCCGGGTCTCGTGAGCGGCGCCGGGGTGTCGACCACAGTCAGGGCCGCTGGATTCGGGTTGCTCGGTCGGTGGTGCCGATCCTCCAGTCCGGAGGTCGGGGCGGGCCCACGGGGCCGGCCCGGGCGCCCGGGCGC
>JBOGFV010000025.1:0-2793 GCA_050743525.1 Acidimicrobiales bacterium | reverse complement strand
ATCATGTTCCCCGAGCCCGACATGCCGGGCATCGACCTCGTGCTCCCCGACCTGTCGTACCTGCGCGAACGGGCCGCTGCCGTCGAGGCCGTGATCCTGACCCACGGCCACGAGGACCACACCGGCGGCCTGGCCTTCTTGTTGCGGGACCTGTCCGCCCCCATCTACGGCTCCGAGCTGACCGTCGGGCTCGCCTCCAACCGGATCCGGGAGGCCGGCCTCCTGGAGAGGACCACCCTCGTGGCGGTCAAGGACGGGGAGCGGCGCCGCATCGGGCCCTGCGACGTGGAGTTCATCCCGGTCACCCACTCGGTTCCTCACGCCTACGCGCTGGCCTTCCACACGCCCCAGGGCGTGATCCTGCACTCCGGCGACTTCAAGCTCGACCTCCAGCCGGTCGATGGGCGCCGCACCGACCTGGCCCGATTCGGCGCGCTGGCCGAGGGCCCGGGCATCCGGCTCCTGTTGTCCGACTCGACCAACGCGGAGGAGCCCGGCTTCACCCCGTCGGAATCGTCGGTGGGCGAGACGCTGGGCCAGCTGTTCGCATCCCGCTCCGGGCACCGAGTCATCGTCGCCTGCTTCTCCAGCCACATCCACCGGGTTCAGCAGATCGCCGACGCGGCAACCGCCAACGGGCGCAAGGTCGCGTTCCTGGGCCGCTCCATGCTCAACAACGTGGAGCTGGCCCGATCCCTCGGCATCCTCACGATCGCCGACCACGACGTCGTCGACGTCGACGAGATCGGCCGCCTCGATGGCGGCGACGTCTGTGTGATCTCGACCGGCTCCCAGGGTGAGCCGATGTCGGCGCTCTCGCTCATGGCGACCGGCGAGAACAAGCGGGTCCAGGTGGAGCCCGACGACGTGGTGATGATCAGCGCGCACCCGATCCCGGGCAACGAGTGGTCGGTCGGCCGCGTCATCGACCAGCTGCACCGCCGGGGCGCCGAGGTCGTCCACTCGGGGAAGGCGCCCGTGCACGTGAGCGGGCACGCCCGGCAGGGCGAGCTGCGCACGCTGCTGTCGGTGACCCGCCCGAAGGCCTTTGTCCCGGTCCACGGCGAGTACCGGCACCTGGTCCACCACGCCCAGCTGGCCGTGTCCATGGGGGTCGCTCCCGACCAGGTGGTGCTGTGCGAGGACGGCGACGTCGTGGCGCTCGACGCCACCGGGCTGCAGCGGGACGGCTCGGTCCCGGCCGGCTACCTGTACGTCGACGGAACCGTCGGCGACGTCGGCCACGGGGTGTTGCGGGACCGCCGCATGCTGGCCGACGAGGGCGTCGTGATGGTGGTGGCCAACGTGGACCTCCACTCGACCCAGGTCGTCGGGACGCCCCGGGTCATCACCAGGGGCTGGGTGCACGCGCCGGAGGCCGAGGACCTGCTCGAGGAAGCCGCCACCGTCGTCGCCGAGGCGCTCGGCAAGGCCATGGTCGACGGGGCCCGCGACGTCGAGGTGCTGGGTCGGGCGGTCCGGCGGGCGCTCGGGGCCCTGGTCAGCGAGCGGACGCGCCGGCGCCCGCTGATCATTCCGGTGGTCCTGGCCGTCTAGAGGCTGGCCCGCTCAGGTCGATGACTGGAGGTCGGCGCCGAGCTTGTCGAGGTCGATCCCGCCCCGCCACAGCAGCGGGTCGAGCTCGGCCGGCGGCACCGGCCGAGCCAGGAGGAACCCCTGGGCCCGGGTGCAGCCCAGCCGGATCAGCGCGGCCATGTCCCGGCGATTCTCGACGCCCTCGGCGACCAGGTCGAGCCCGAAGGACTCGCCCAGGTGCACGATCGCCTCGACGATGGCCTGATCACCCGGCTCGTCGGCCAGGCCGATGACGAAGCTCATGTCGATCTTGAGCGTGTCGATGGGGATGCGCTTCAGCTGGGCCATCGAGCTGAACCCGGTGCCGAAGTCGTCCAGGGCCAGCCGGACGCCGAGGGTGCGGAAGTCGTCGAGGATCGAGATGGCGCGCTCCACGTCCTGCATGACCACGTGCTCGGTGATCTCGAGGCACAGGGCCGAGCCGAGCAGGTTGGACTGGCGCAGGCACCGGCTGATGTGCTCGGTGATGCCCGGCGAGGACAGCTGGGCCGGCGACATGTTGACCCGCATGAGCAGGTCGAGGCCGGGGTAGCGGTCGCGCCAGACCTGCATCTGGCGGCACGCCTCCTCGAGCACCCAACGGCCCAGGTCGACCACGAGGCCGGTCTCCTCGGCCACCGCGATGAACTGGCCGGCCGGGATGACGCCCCGCTCGGGGTGCTCGCAGCGCACCAGCGCCTCGACCCCCAGGATCTTGCCCGTCGTCATGTCGATCTCGGGCTGGTAGTAGAGGCGGAGGCCGCCGTTGGTAATTGCCTCCCGCAGCATCATCTCGGTGTCGGAGCGCTCGTCGATGGCGAGGCGCAGCACGTCGTCGAACACGACGGCCCGGTTGCGGCCCTGGGTCTTGGCCGCGAACAGGGCGACGTCGGCGTTCCCGAGCAGCTGCAGGGCGTTCATCTCACCCGGGTGGGCGATGGCGATCCCGACGCTGGCGGTGTGCGACACGTGCTGGGCGCTCACCTCGAGCGGCTTGGAGACGAGCGAGAGCAGCCGGTTGGCCGTCGCCATCGAGGCCAGCTCGCCGCCGGCCCCGTTCATCACGACCAGGAACTCGTCGCCGCCCAGGCGGGCCGTGAAGTCGCCGGGCCGCACCGACATGCGGATGCGGTCGGCGGTGGTGATGAGGACCCGGTCGCCGGCCAGGTGGCCGAGGTAGTCGTTCATGTACTTGAACCGGTCGAGGTCCAAGAAGAG
>JBOGFV010000024.1:0-2667 GCA_050743525.1 Acidimicrobiales bacterium | reverse complement strand
GTGATGGCGGCGATGCCCGTCAGCGCCGGCCACGTGGTCGTGGGCGTGGTCCTGCACTTCGCCTTCTCCGCCTTCTTGGGCGTCTTGTTCTTCGCCATCATCGCGGGGGCCGCGTGGTTCCTCCCGGCCCTTCGCAACCCGATGGCGCTCATGGCGGCCGGCGTGATCGGTGGGGCCATCGTCTACGTGATAAACCGCTGGGCGCTCCTCCCCCCGACCAACCCGATGATGGCCCTCGTGCCCCAGATCGCCTTCTTCCTGTCCCACCTCCTCTTCGGCCTCGTCGTCGGCACCGGGCTCGCCATGGTGCTCCGGCGCTCGGATGTCAGGCGCCTCCTGCCCGCGTAAATCCGGCGCAGGCACGCCGCATGGGCCAGGACCCGGGACCGGCGATCAGTTCGATGGTGTTTCGGCGGAACGGGCCCGGCGGCCGTCAGCCTCGAAGAAGAATTGCGCCGCCGCCTGGCGCAGCGCGGTCGACCAGCTGGGATAGGCGTGCACGGTCTGGGCGAGACGGCCGGTGAACATGCCGGTACGCATCGCCAGAGCGACCTCGTGGATCATCTCCCCGGCCCGGGGAGCGACGATCGTCGCGCCGAGCAGTCGGCCCCCGCCGACCCAACGCAGCACGGAACGGGGCCCGGCGATCAGCTTGACGAAGCCCTCGGGCCGACCGGCGGCAACCGCCCGATCGACTTCCGCAATCGTCACCATGGCGACCCGGCCGCCACGTCCCGCCGCTTCCGGCTCTCTCATCCCGACCCGGGCGACCTCGGGGTCACAGAAGGTCACCCACGGGATGGCCGCGGTGTCAAAGCAGCGGCGACGGAGGCGACCGAACGCGTTGGCCACCGCGAGGCGTCCCATCTCGTCGGCGGCGTGGGTGAAGGCCATGCGCCCGGTCACGTCGCCCGCCGCGTAGACCCCGGGCACGCTCGTCGCCAAGTACCGGTCGGTCTTCACATAACCCCGGTCGTCGAGATCGATCCCTCCCTCGGCGGCGTCGAGCCCATCGGTCGTCGGCCGGCGCCCGACAGCCACCAGCAGGGCATCTGCTTGGACCTCGCTCCCGTCGGCCAGGGTCAGGTGGACCGGGCCGCCCTCCTCCGGGCGCTCCGCCCGGGTGGCCGTGGACCGCAGGTGGAGGATGATCCCCTCGGAGGAAAAGACCTCCTCCAGCGTTGTGCTGGCCTCCGGCTCTTCCTGCGGGAGAAGCCGCTCGGCGGCTTCGACGAGATGGACCTCGGCGCCCAGGCGAGCGAAGGCCTGGGCGAGTTCGCAGCCGATCGCCCCGCCACCGAGGACGATGATCGATGCTGGCAGCTCCGCGAGGTCGAACACCGTCTCGTTGGTGAGGTAGCCGGACTCGGCGAGGCCGGGGACCTGTGGGACGAGGGGGGCGGATCCGGTGGCGATGACCATTCGCCTGGCACGGATCGTCCGCGTGCCGACGCCAATCCGGCGGTGCCCGAGGAGCCGGCCCCGGCCGATGACGACCTCGACGCCCTCGGCTGACAGCGCCTCGGCGTCCTCGGCTGCGGCGATGGCCTCGATGGCGGCACGCACCCGCGCGGTCGCCTCTGTGAACGAAAGTCCGGCCGCGGCTGCCTCGATGAGGGTCTTGGAAGGCACGCACCCGGTGAAGGTGCACTCGCCGCCGATCCGCCCCTCTTGGACGAGCATCGTGTGACGGCCCCGGCGCACCCCGGCCCGAGCCGCGGCGATCCCGGCTGCGCCGCCTCCTACGACGAGCAGGTCACAGCTCGAAGTTGGCCGGTCGCTGTGCCCATCGTCGTGCTCGGAGAGGGTCCTCGGCGGCACCGAGCGCGCCTGCGCTGCCCGCGGCACCTCAGAGCCCCTTGCCGCCCGAGGCGTCCTCCCCCTCGGCGGCAAGGCGTTCCCCGAAGCGACGCAGACGCTCGACGGCCCCCCGGTCGAGCGGGTGATCCCGCTCGGACAGGGACGCCTTGATGGCGCGGTAGACCTCGGCTTCGAGCCCACAGCGCCGGCAGTCCTCGAGGTGCTCTGCGACGCGGTGCGCGGCGATGTCGTCGAGCGCTCCGTCGAGGTAGGTCTGCAGGACCCGCATCGTCTGCAAGCAGCGGACGCGGCTCGACGCCATGCCGAGGGGGTTCATCGCATGCTCCTTTTCGGGGCGAGGCCCGCCGCGCTGAGTCGCTGGCGGATCCGGGTGCGGGCCCGGTGGAGGCGGCTCATGACGGTGCCGACGGGCACGCCGATGGCGACGGCTGCCTCGGCGTAGGAGAGCCCGTCGATGTCGACGAGCTCGACGACCTGGCGGTGCCGCTCGGGCAGAGCACCGAGGCATCGGACCACCACGTCGTCGAACTCGGCACCGATCACGACCTCCTCAGGCGATGCGAAGGCACCACGCTGGTCGATCGGCTCGACGATGTCGCGCTGGTCCGGGTCGCGCAAAAGCTGCGGCCGGCGGCGCCGGTGCCGCTTGGCCTCGGCGTTGCGCATGATGGTGAACAGCCACGCCCAGGGGTGGGCGCCGTCGAAGCGCTCGATCCCCCGGTAGGCACAGAGCAAGGTCTCTTGGACCAGGTCCTCGGCATCGGCGGCATTCCGGGTCAAAGACAACGCCACCCGGGCCAGCACGTCGAGCTCAGGCAGGACGTAACGGGCGAAGCTGTCCTCGCG
>JBOGFV010000023.1:0-21997 GCA_050743525.1 Acidimicrobiales bacterium | reverse complement strand
GGACTCACATCACTCTCGACCGCGAGCGCCGCAGTGAACCGAGCGACCACGAGACGGTCGACCTCCTCGGCAAGCTGGTCCTTGGTCCTGAAGTGGTGCACGACGAGTCCGGGCGTCACGCCCGCTTCGTCGGCTACAGCTCGGACAGTGGCCGCGTGGAGGCCGCGTTCGGCAATGAGCCGAAGAGCAGCCTCGAGGAGCTGGCGGCGACCGGGCGAGGCGTGTCCGCGAGACGGCATTCAGCCGAACAAGCTCGCGGAGCCGGGCCGGTACGGGTAGCGAGCCTTGAGCTCTTCTGTGAGGAGCACGCCGAGACCGGGTGCCGTCGGCGGTTGGATGAACCCGTCGACGAGCTTGAGCGGATCGACCAACATCTCAACGTCCAGGGGGTTGTCCATCACGGGGCGCTCGAGGATGAAGCAGTTTGGCATGGTGAATCCGAGGTGATAGTTCGCCATCAGCGTCGGCCCCGACCCCCACACGTGCATCGCGACCCGGACACCCTGCAAGTCGGCGGCTTCGCAAACCCTCCGCGCCTCGGCGATGCCACCGACAATTGTCGGGTCGGGCTGCGCGATGTCGAACGCCCCGGCGGCCAACCACTGCCCGAAGACGGTCGAAGTGGTGATGCCTTCGCCGCCCGAAATTTCGATGTCGGTGCGTTGTCGGAGCTCGACATAAGGGCCTGCGTCAAACGGGGGCAGGAACTCCTCCGCCCACGCCACCCGCGCTGGCGACATAGCGTCGAGCAACGCCAAAACTTGCTTGACCGACCACGGCTGTAGGTTGAAGTTCTGCACCGCGTCAACGGCGAGCAGCAGGTCGGGACCGATCGCTTCGCGTACCGCGATGACCCGTTCGGCTTCGACCTCGGGTTGGTACGCGACCGGATTGGCGCGCAACTTGAAGCCGCGATAGCCCGCCTTCGCCGCCGAGCTCGCATTGTCGACGAGCTCGTCGAGCGAGAAGGTCGGCACACCACCGCTCGCGTACACAGGCAGGCGGTCGTGCACAGCACCACCCAATAACGCGTGAACGGGCATTCCCTGGCGTTTTCCCTGCAGGTCCCACAGTGCGCACTCGATCGCACCCAGCACCATGACTGTCGGTCCCGTTCGGCCGACGTAGCTGGAGATCCAGAACGCGTCCCTCCACAACCGGTTGATGTTTGAGCTGTCGCGGCCAATCAGGTGCTGTGCGAAGAACCGGACCGCCTCCACCGCAACCTCCGGCATGTACACGCCCAGGTAGGTCTCGCCCACTCCCACCAGCCCGTCCCTGGTCTCAACCTCGACGAACACGGCGCTCCGCTGCCGGGTCTGAGCACCCGGCATCCCGTACGGAGCCGTGAGGGCGACGGGTCGGACGTCCGTGATCAACATGTTGGAGACTATACAGATGTATAGCCGTCACGTCAACGTCACCGCTCCGAGGAAGAGCGGCCCGACCCATCGCCCTCGCCTTCATTTTCCGGCTCATCGGATTCATCGAGGAGTGACGGTGGCCAGTAGGTCACAGCTCGGCCGGCCGGAGTAAGCCAGGACGCGGATGCGCTAGTTGGCGCGGAAGCCGAAGCCAGGAGCTGGGATTTGAGGGTGGGCCGCCCGGGGCTCGAACCCGGCACCTTGGGATTAAAAGTCCTAGAGACGTCTGACCGCCAACTCTCGAAGCGGCCCAATGCATCCCAGCCTCCAGGTCGATTCGACCGAGCAGCGCCCCCAACACCGGCCGTGGTGGACCCGGGGTGACTCCCTGGGACGCCGTTGTTGGGTCAAGTGTTGGGTTTCGGAAGGGTCGATGAATCCGACCTTGGCGGCTGGCTAGCCGTTCCTAAAATGGGCCCGGATGTGATACATCGAGAGGCAGCCGTGATACAGTGACACCATGCGAAGCCTTCGGCTTGACCCAGAGCTCGATGAAAAGGTGCGGAGAGCAGCGGCGGCGAAAGGTGAGTCGGTATCCGAGTTCCTCCGCCGGGCTGCCGCCGAGCGAGCCGACGAGACCTTGAATGTTGGCACGAGAGAGCAATTTGACGATGTGGCGGGAGTGGTCCACGGCGGAGGTGGTCGAGCTCGCCAGAGTGGTCGTGCGTTTACGGATGCGCTAGTGCGGGATCGCAAGGGTCGGTGACAATCATCGACGCTGGTCCGTTGATTGCGATCATCGACGCGGATGAGCCTGACCACCAGACATGCATGATGACCCTGGACCGGATCACCGTTCCGTTTGTGACTACATGGCCAGCCTTCACTGAAGCGATGTACTTGCTCGGACGGGCTGGTGGCATTCGAGCCCAACTAGCACTTTGGCTTCTAGTGAAGACAGATCGCCTCGTTCTCGCAGACTTGTCGCCTCCTGCGGTTACTCGCAGTGCCCGCCTTATGGAGCAATATGCAGACACGCCCATGGACTTGGCCGACGCGTCCCTGGTGGCATTGGCCGAGGAGCGTGGTGATCGGCGCATCTTCACCCTCGATCAGGACTTCCAGGTCTATCGGTTTCGAGGGCGACAGCGATTTGAAACGATCCCAGCGCGATGACCCCAGATGGGGTCGGTGGGCCGCCCGGGGCTCGAACCCGGCACCTTGGGATTAAAAGTCCCCTGCTCTACCCGATGAGCTAGCGGCCCCGTGCCAAGGTTAGGCAACACCCTGTCGGCCCCGGCGCTGGCAATGACGCCGGGCCGACCGTTGCGACGCAATCGGCCATCCGGAGGGCTCCCATTGGAGAGATTTGGAACGAAGTCTGCGCCACGGCCGCGAGCGCCGCTTGTCGCGGCGATCGTGCTGGCGATGAGCACGATGTTGGCAGCCTGCAGTTCCGGCGGAACGACCGGGAGCATCAGCGGTATCTCGGAGGCCAAGGCCGCCGTCATCGCCTACGAGAACGTCAACGGCCCACCCGATGGAACATGGAAGATCGCGGGCATCCAGGCTTCGACGGTCGACTCGAGCTACGTGTTGTTTCGAATCGCCCCCAAGGACGACAAGCCGATCCAGGGTGGCTACGGGTTCGTGCATGAGCAGAGCCGGGCGTGGAAGGTCATCGGTTTTGGTTCAGCCGAGGTTGGCTGTCCGCCCGGCGCGTCAGACAACCGGGTCGTCCCGTCGGCGGTGCTGAGCGGGTTCGGGCTGACCTGCCCGAACCCGGGGTAGCTCAGGAAATCGGCACCGGCTGGGGCGGCGGCGGGCCGACGTATCGGGCGGTCGGCCGGATCAGACGGTTGTCGGCCATCTGCTCCAAAACGTTCACGGTCCACCCGACCGTCCGGGCCGCCGCGAACGTCGGGGTGAACATCTCGCGGGGCACTCCACAGGCGTTCATCACGACGCCGGCGTAGAACTCGACGTTGGTGTAGAGCTCCCGCTTCGAACGGTTCCGTGGCGACCAGATCCACGGCCAGTCGGCCCCGGTAGGCCGGCCCTTCAGCCCGTAGCTCGGTGACCGAGGTCGCCACCGTGGCCAGCCGCCCCTCAGAACGGTGGCTCGGCCGGTTGCGACGGGCCAGCGACTCCACCGCGGCCACATCGAACACCGGCTCCGTTGGTCCGTGGTGATGAGCGGTTCGCTCGATGAGCTTCGCTCCGACCTCCGGGACGTGGCGGTTGCCTGCGCCGCTCGCACGATCATCTCGACCATGGTGCCAGTTCGACGGTTTCGGTCCGGATGGCGGCCTCGACCCGGTCCGACGTCTACGACGCAGTGCTTTCGGGCCTCGGCACGGCGATGGGGCCGTTGCATGGTGGTGTCAGCCGGCAGGCGCATCTCTTGCTCGAGGACGCCGAACGACGCGGCACCGCGACAGCACTGGACGACGCCCTCAGATGGTGGGGACTGGCCCCGGGATTCGGCCACTTCTTGTATGAGGAGCCTGATCCGCGCTTTGTCGCCTTGCTGCCGTTTGTTGAGCGTTGCGGCTCGAGGGAGCGGGTGGAGGTGGTGGGGTCGTTGGTGGCGCTGGCCCGCGAGCGGGGCTTGCCGGCGCCCAACGTCGATCTCGGCCTGGCCGCTTTGACGTTCAGCTCGGGCATGGATGCTGAAGGTGGGGGCGCCCTTTTCAAGGTGTCCAGGGTGGCCGGGTGGGTCGCCCACTACCTGGAGGAGCTGACCGAGGCCCCGCTGCGGTATCGAGCCCGAGCCGTCTACGTGACTCGATAGGTCCGCCGGCGTCCACACCCCCCGGCGCTACGTTGATCCTTGTGGGCACCGACCACGAGGCCGTGCTGGGCGCCGTTGAAACGACGCTCGACCGCGTCGACGCGGCACTCGGCCGCCTGGCCGACGGTTCCTACGGCGTGTGCACAGTGTGCGGCGATCGGATCAGCGAAGACCTGCTGGTCGAGTCACCGACCGCCGACGTCTGCGGCCGGCACTAGAGCGGACCGCTCGGGGGCCCGCCGGCCGCCTACTTCTTGGTGGCCCAGAAGACTTCGGCGATTCCGTCGATCTCGTCGATCAGGCGCTGGCCGACCTTCTCGTCGTTGGTCTTCTTGGTCTCGCCGGCCGTCTTGGTGGCCTTCCAGAACATCTCGTGGAGCTGTGGGTGCTTTTCGAGGTGCTCGGGCTTGAAGTAGTCGGTCCACAGCACCCACAGGTGGTGCTTGACCAGGTCGGCCCGCTCCTCCTTGATGGCGATGGCGCGCTGCTTGAAATCGGCGTCGTCCGACCCGTTGTGCTTCTCCTGGCACGCCTTCACCGACTGAGCCTCGATTCGGGCCTGGGCGGGGTCATAGACGCCACACGGGAGGTCGCAGTGCGCTCGCACTGTCCTCGGGGGGGTAATCCGGTCCATCGTGGTCAAGAGCCGGTCGAGCAAGGACATTGCGGACTCCCTTCGCGGGGTTGATCGGCGGAATGCCACGGTCCACAGTTGGGCCGTGGTCGTCTCCTCCACCTTACCCATGACCGTCCGATGAAAAGACAGGCTGGAGCAGGACCGACGCCGCGCCATGCCGGTCTTGGTCGGTGGCCGGGGCTCCTCGTCTTTGGCGTCCTGGGCGCCACGGCGCTGTTCTCAAGGGTCGCCGTCGAGGGGGACAGCATGAGCCCCACGCTGGAACCCGGAGACCACCTTCTCGTCCTCCGCCTCCGGCGCGGCCGCGGGCTCCGCGACGGCGACCTGGTGACGGTGCGCGACCCGCGACCTGATGCCGGGAGAAGGGTGCTCGTGAAGCGGTTGGCAGCGCTCGACAGCGGCTGGGTCGAGCTGGTCGGCGACCACTCCGAGGCGAGTACCGACAGCCGGACCTTCGGGCGTCTTCCTCTCTCGTCGGTGCGCGGGAAGGTGCTGTACCGATATGCGCCGAGCAACCGATCAGGCGTGGTCCACTAGCGCGCCCCGGGACGGTTCGGGAGTCAGGGCGATAGCCTCGCCGTCGAGGAGCGCCGATGACGAGCGTCGACATCAAGCCTCATCCGTGGAGCCGAAACTTCCGTTGGTCCTTCCAGCGGTCGGCCCGTAGCGGCGTGGACCCCGCGCTCCTCGACCAGTTCGACGAAGACGGATACTTCGTCGTCGACGACCTCCTCTCGCCGGACGAGCTGCGACGGACCGTGCAGGAGATCGACGCCTTCGAGGCACAAAGCGAGGGATTCCTTCGCTCCCAGCCCGATCAGCGGCTCCGCATCGCCGAGGCCGGCGCCATCACCTTCAGCACTCACCTCGTCGCGAGGTCGGACTGGCTCCGACTGCTCTCGTTCCATCCCCGGATCCTCGAGATTGTGGGTGCCGTTGTCGGGCCGGATGCCCGCCTCTACTGGGACCAGGCCGTCTACAAGAAGCCCGAGAAGCCCCGGCGCTTCCCGTGGCACCAGGACAACGGCTACACCTTCGTCGAGCCGCAGGCCTACCTCACCATCTGGATCGCATTGACCGACGCCACTCGCGAGAACGGCTGTCCCCAGGTTGCCTCGGGGCTTCACCGCCTTGGCACCCTTCGGCACACCTACGTCGACCCGCTCGGCTTCGAGTGCTTCTCGGAGTTCTCCGATCCCGCCGTCGCCGAGGTCCCCGCCGGCGGGGCGGTGGTCTTCTCCTCGCTGACCCCGCACCTCACCGGGCCCAACACGACCGGCTCGGTCCGCAAGGCTTACATCCTCCAGTTCGCGCCGACCGGGGCCTGCGCGTTGCGCGGCGACCCGCGAGATGAGCCGTCCGAAAGGGTGCCCTGCGACGAGCCGAGCCGGCAGTACGAAGTGCTGCGGGGCGGCAAGCCAGTCCCGCCGTAACCAGAACCGGAGGGGGAGCAAACCGCCATGCCCATTGACCCGGCCCTTGAGCGGCTGTTCACGCAGTTGCCCGCCAACCCGCTGCCGCTGGAGGACGTTGAAGGTCGCCGACGGGGCAACGACGCGACGGTGGCGCTCCTGGGCCAGGCGCGCCACCCGGGGTCATCTGTCGAGGACCGGAAGATCCCGGTCGACGGCGGCGAGATCACCCTGAGGATCGTCCGGCCCGCCGGCTTCGAGCCACCGGGTCCCTGCTACTGCTACATCCACGGCGGTGGCTGGTTCATGGGGACCCTCGACACCGCCGAAACGGAGTGCGTCATCCAGCCGGACGACGTCCCCGCTGTCTTCGTGTTCGTCGACTACCGCCTCGCTCCCGAGCACAAGTTCCCGATCCCTCACGACGACTGTGTCGCGGCCTACCGCTACTTGGTCGAGCACCACGAAGAGCTGGGCATCGACGCGCATCGAATTGCGATCGGCGGCGGCAGCGCCGGGGCCAACCTGTCCGCCGCGGTGTCGATCGCGGCACGAGAAGCCGGTCTCCCGATTCCCTGCCTGCAGCTGCTCGAGGTGCCTGCGGTCGATCTCACGCTCTCGTCGCCGTCGGTGACCGAGTGCGGCACCGGCTTCGGCCTCACCGAGGAGGAGACCCGCCAATGCGTCCGGCACTACCTCAACGAGGGCAGCGACCCCCGCGACCCGCGGGTCTCACCGATCTTCGCTGCCGACCTCGGCGGGCTTCCTCCGGCCCTGATCGTCGTGGCCGAGCTCGACCCTGTCCGAGACGACGGGGAGCGCTACGCCGCCGCCCTCCGGGCCGCCGGTACCGAGGCGGCTTGCGTGAGGGTGCTCGGCCACATCCACGGGAGTTGGGTCATCCCCGGAACTCCGGCGTGGGGGGTCGTGCGCGAGATGCGGATCAGTGCCCTTCGGAGTGCCTTCGCGGGAACGTTCGCGCCGGCCTTCGCCCGATCCTGAGCCGAGTGCTCAAGCGTGGACTCGCCCTGCGGAAGCCTCGAGGCCGAGCCGCTCGATTGACACTTCGCGCATCTTGAACTTCTGAATCTTCCCGGTCACCGTCATTGGGAATTCCTCGACGAAGATCACGTAGCGGGGCACCTTGAAGTGGGCGAGCGACGCCCGACAGAACTCGCGCAACTCGTCCTCGGTTGCCGACGAGCCCTCGGCCAGGCAGACCCAGGCGCAGAGCTCCTCGCCGTAACGGTCATCGGGCACTCCCACGACCGAGGTGTCGCGGACGGCGGGGTGGGAGTAGAGGAACTCCTCGACCTCCCGGGGGTAGATGTTCTCGCCGCCGCGGATGACCATGTCCTTGATGCGCCCGACGATGTTGAGGTACCCGGCGTCGTCCATGGTCGCGAGGTCCCCGGTGTGCATCCACCCTTCGGCATCGATCGCCTCGTTCGTCCGTTCCTCATCGTCCCAGTACCCGAGCATCACTGAGTAGCCCCGGGTGCAGAACTCGCCGGCCTCACCCCGCCCGATGGCGTCACCGGTCTCGGGGTCGACCACCTTCACCTCGACGTGGGGATGGACGGTGCCGACGGTTGAGACCCGTCGCTCAATCGGGTCGTCGGATCTGGTCTGGGTGGAGACCGGCGACGTCTCGGTCATTCCGTAGCAGATGGTGACCTCGGCGCACCCCATGTCGTTCACGACTCGCTTCATGACCTCGACCGGACAGGGCGAGCCCGCCATGATCCCGGTGCGCAGACTCGAGAGGTCGTAGCTGGCGAAGTCGGCCAAGCCGAGCTCCGCGATCCACATCGTCGGGACGCCATAGAGCGACGTGCACCGTTCGTCCTGCACCGCTTGAAGAGTTGCCGCGGGGTCGAAACCGGGACTCGGAATCACCATGCACGACCCGTGCGTCACGGCCCCGAGGTTGCCCATCACCATTCCGAAGCAGTGGTAGAAGGGCACCGGGATGCACACCCGGTCCGTCTCTCGGTAGCCGCACAGCTCTCCGACGAAGTAGCCGTTGTTCAAGATGTTGTGGTGCGACAGGGTCGCGCCCTTGGGGAACCCGGTTGTGCCCGACGTGTATTGGATGTTGATCGGGTCGTCGCAAGAGAGCACCGCCGCCCGGGCCTCGACCGGGTCCGTCGAGTGGGCGGCGGAGAGCAGCCCATCCCAGGCGTCGGTTCCGAGGTGGATGACCTCCTCGAGCTTGGGTAGGTCCTGGCGGACCTGGGTGATCATTCCCCGGTAGTCGCTCGTCCTGAACTCGGTCGCGCTGACCAGCAGTCGGCAACCGGACTGGTTCAGCACGTAGGCAACCTCGTGCGTCCGATACGCGGGGTTGATCGTCACGAGGATGGCCCCGATTCGCGCCGTGGCGAACTGGGTCAGGGTCCACTCGGGGCAGTTGGGCGCCCAGATCCCGACGCGGTCGCCTTTCTCGAGGCCCCGTGCGACGAGCGCGCTCGCGAGCCGGTCGACGTCGCGGAGCAGGTCCTCGTAGGTCCACCGACGGCCGGACAGGCAGTCCACCATCGCCTCTCGCTGGCCGAAGGATTCGGCCGTGTCGAGCAGGTTCTGCCCGATGGTCACCTGTAGGAGTGAGGGCTCGCTCACGCCCCGGCTGTACGACTGCCGCTCGGCCTGTTCGTCCATGGGCGCTCCTCTGACCGAACGAGTTTTTCGCAGCGGCTCCACCTCCGCCACCGCGCGGGACTCGAGGCTGAGTTGGCTCCGGCCCCCGTCCGGCCGCCGATCAGGCCATGCAGCGGTCGAAGGGCCAGCCCGAGGGATCAACGGGGCCCGGCGGTACGCTGGGTTGGTGACGGGCGACTCCTCGCGACGCTGGCTCGACCTGGGCGAATTCATCCGCGAGCAGCGCGCCTCGGCCCGAATGTCGCTGCGTCGGCTCTCCGAGCTCGCCGGCATCTCCAACCCGTACCTGAGCCAGATCGAGCGGGGCCTACGCAAGCCGTCCGCCGAGATCCTCCAGCAGATCGCAAGGGCGTTGCGGATCTCGGCCGAGACTCTCTACGTCCAGGCCGGCATTCTGGAGCCGCGGCAAGGCGAGGACGATCTGACCCGCCAGATCCTGGCCGATCCGCACATCTCGGAGGGTCAGAAACAAGCGCTTGTGCAGATCTACCTGTCGTTTCGCCACGAACACGAGGGCAGCACCAACGGAGCGGCCCCCGCCCCCGACTGAACGGGCCCCGGACCAGGAAAGACAGCCTCGCCGGTAGGCTTCGGGTCGCCATGCGGCGGCTCGCCATCCTCTCGCTACACACCTCCCCGCTGGCCCAGCCGGGCACCGGGGACAGCGGCGGCATGAACGTCTACGTCCGCGAGCTGGCCGCCGCCGTTGCCCGGTCGGGGGCCGACTGCGACGTCTTCACCAGGGCCTGGTCACCCGAGCTTCCGCCGGTGATCGAGGTCGAACCGGGCCTGCGGGTCCACCACATCGCCGCCGGGCCCCTCGAGCCGATTGCCAAGGAGTCGCTCCCAGAGGTGGTCCCGGAGTTCACCGACCACGTCCTCGGGGTCATGACCTCGCCGTCAGGTCTACGCCTGAGTGACGAGGAGGGCGGACCATTCGAGGCGGTGCACGCCAACTACTGGCTTTCGGGCCTGGCCGGCCACATCATCAAGCACGAGCTGGACCTGCCGCTCATGTGCACGTTCCACACCCTTGACCGGGTCAAGGCCGAGGCGGGGCCCGAAGAGATGCAGGCCGACATGCCGCATCGTCGGGCCGAGGCCGAGGCCACGATCATCAGTTGCTCGGACGCCGTCCTCGCCTCCTGCAGCGTGGAGGCCGAGCAGATCATCCAGCTCTACGGAGCGGATCCGGATCGGGTCCGCATCGTCCCGCTCGGTGTCGACCACGCCTACTTCGCCCCGGGGGACCGCGCCCAGGCCCGCCGGGCCCTCGGGCTTCCGGCAACGGGCCCGCTGCTTCTCTTCGTCGGCCGCATCCAGCCACTCAAGGGCGCCGACGTGGCCGTGCGCGTGCTCGGGGAGCTGGACCGGACTCATCCGGCGCTCCGGCCCACCTTGGTGGTGGTCGGCGGACCAAGCGGCCCGCGAGGAGAGGAATCCTACGGGGAGCTCGTCACCGTGGCCGCCGAGCTCGGCGTCGCTGATCGGGTGCGACTGGTGCCGCCGCAACCTCACGAGGTCATCTCCACCTACTACCGGGCCGCCGACGTCTGCCTCGTCCCCAGCCGCTCGGAGTCCTTCGGGCTGGTCGCGCTCGAGGCGGCCGCGTGCGGGACACCGGTGGTGGCCTCCGCAGTCGGCGGGCTGACCACCCTCGTCGATCACGGTCGTACCGGGTTCCTGGTTGAGCAGCGCAAGCTGTCGGAGTTCGGAGACTACGTCGGCAGGATTCTCGACGACCCCGAGCTCGCGTCGGGCCTGTCGGCCCGGGCGGCGTCTCGGGCGCTCCGCTACAGCTGGCGAGAGGCGGCCGAGCGGCTCGGTGCCCTCCACGAGGAGCTGGCCGCCGGGCATCTGGTGCAGTGCTGACGCCCCGCACGCGTTAGGGATGCCAGTCGCCGACCTGCCGGCGGAAGCCGAGCGCACCGCGGCCGTTGCGTCGATCGACGCGTGGTCCGAGCGCGAGCTCGCCAAGGGTGAGTCGTTGGTGGCGGCCGAGCGCCAGGAGGTCACCGACCGCACCGCATCGCACCGGTGGTATCTGCGCTTCAAGGGCGAGGAGAAGGACTTCATCACCGTCTGGCTCACGCTCAACCAGCGCACGCTGCACCATGAGGCCCAATTCATGCCGGCCCCCGATGAGAACAAGGAAGCCGTCTACCAGTACCTGCTGCGTCGCAACGCCGACCTGTACGGGATGTGGTTCAGCCTCGGTCCCGAGGACGCCATCTACCTGATCGGGCGGGTGGCCGCCTCCGGGATCGATGACGACGAGCTCGACCGGATCACCGGCTCGTCGATCCACTACGTCGACGAGCACTTCCCGACCGCGATGACGCTCGGCTACCCCAAGCTCTACCGGCGGAGACCCCGGCGGGGCTGACCAGGCCCGTTACCCTTTGGCCATGGCGGTGAAGCTGCTGGTGGTCGGCGGTGGCCGGATGGGTGGTGCCCTGGTGTCGGGGCTGCTCGCCGCCGGGTGGGCCGACGCACCCGAGATCGCCGTTGTGGAGCCGGCGGACGAGGTGCGGCAGGGCTTGGCGGCCCGGCACCCGGGCCTCCACCTGTGGGAGCGTCCGGAGCCTGACTCGGTGGCGGCCGATGGTGGCGCGGTGCTCGCGGTCAAGCCGGACGTCGCCGAATCGGTGTGCGCGGCCCTGGCGGCCGCCCGGCCGTCGCGGGTGCTCTCGATCGTGGCCGGGATCCCGAGCGAGCGGCTGGAGGCGGCGCTGCCCCCCGAGACCTCGGTGATCCGGGCCATGCCCAACACGCCGGTCCTGGTCGGGGCGGGGGTGTCGGTGATCTCGGGCGGAGTCCGGGCCCACGCCGCCGACCTCGACTGGGCCGAGGGGGTGCTCTCGTCGGTCGGCACCGTGATCCGGCTGCCCGAGCGGCTGCTGCACGCGGTGACGGCGCTGTCGGGCTCGGGCCCCGCCTACGTCTACCTGGTGGCCGAGGCCCTCATCGAGGCCGGCGTGCTCGGCGGGCTGCCCCGCGAGACCAGCCGCGAGCTGGTGGTCGGGACCCTCCTGGGCTCGGCAAAGCTGTTGGCCGAGACCGGTTCGACGCCGGAATCGCTGAGGGCCGACATCACGTCACCCGGCGGCACGACCGCGGCGGGGCTGCGGGCCCTCGAAGCGCGGGCGGTGCGCTCGGCCCTGTTGGAGGCGGTCGCGTCGGCCGCCGAACGGTCGCGCCAACTCGCGCATTGACCTGCGGCGTGCGCCTCGGGCGTGCTAGCGGTGCTGCGGGGCGAAGGGTCTGGTCGGGCCCTCCTCCTTCCACCCGTAGGCGAGGTCGGCGCCGAGGAGCCGGACCCGCCGTGGGTCCACCCGAACGCTTCGAGCTCGGCGAGATTGGTCTCGCGCCCGAGCTCGCGGATCTCGCGGTCGATGCCGTTCAGTTCCGAGGGGGACCGCCAATCACCGATCTCGGTGCCGTGCCCCTGTTCGGTGACCCAAAGGCAGACCGTCGACGGCGCCCGCCTCGGCCCGGGCACCGGGGCGCCGCAGCGCGTAGTGTTCCGTTCCCTCGGAAAAGGGGGGGGAGCCATGGCCCAATCCAGCGATGCGAGTCCGACGCGGTTCTTGACCGTGAGCGAGGTGGCCACGGCGCTGCGGGTGTCGAACATGACCGTGTACCGGCTGATCTCCTCCGGGGAGCTGCCGGCGGTCAAGGTCGGGAAATGCTTCCGGCTCCCCGCCGACAAGGTGGACCAGTACCTGGATGGCCGCCTGATCAAGGCGGGCTGACCGGGCGCCTCGGGTGCCGACCAGTCCCGACACCGTCTTCTTCCTCTCGGACTACGGCACCCGCGACGAGTTCGCAGGGGTGGTCCGCGCCGTCCTGCGCCGGCTGGCCCCGACGGCGGCGGTCATCGACCTCACCCACGAGGTCCCGCCCTTCGACGTCGCGGCCGGGGCCCGCACGTTGCTGCGGGCCTTGCCGCATCTCGGACCCGGCGTCGTCCTGGCGGTGGTGGACCCCGGGGTCGGTTCGGCCCGGCGGGGCGTCGCGATCGGCGGCGCCACCGACAGCGGCCCGAGCTACTTCGTCGGACCCGACAACGGACTGCTCCTCCCGGCCGCCGAGCGCGACGGCCGGGCCATCGAGGCGGTCGAGCTGCCGGTCCGTCCGGCCGATCTGGGTCTGGCCACCTTCGACGGGCGGGACGTGTTCGCGCCGGCGGTGGCGGGTCTGTGCAACGGCGCCGCGCTGGCCGACGTCGGCAGCCCGATCGACGCATCATCGCTCGTGCGCCTCCTCATCCCGGCGTCGCGGCATTCGACGCTCGAGGATGGCCGGGCCGTGCGGTGGTGCCAGGTCGCCTGGGTCGACCGGTTCGGCAACCTCCAGCTCAGCGCGTCGCCGACCGTCGAGGACCCCGAGGTCTTCTCGCTGGTCTGGGCGGCCGACGACCCCAAGGCCCGGCGCGGCTTCACCGACCGGATGGTCCGCCGGGTCCGCGCGTTCGCGGAGCTACGGGTCGGCGAGCTCGGGGTGATCGTGGACGCCAACGGCCGGCTCGCCCTGGTCGTGCGGGAGGGCTCGGCGGCCGAGCAGCTCGGGATCGGCACCGGGCACGTGGTCGGGCTGGCCGAACCGCCTGCCTGAGCGGGGGGTGGCGGTCCTGCCGGTACGATCGTGTCGTGCCTGGTGAGCGCCCTGGGGGCCCTCCGCGGCGGATCCCCGAGGCCACGGTGGTCCGGCTGGCGGTCTACCGCCGCACCCTGTCGAGGCTGCTCGCCGAGGAGCGCCAGAACGTGCACTCCGAGGAACTGGCCATGCTCGCCCGGGTCAACGCAGCCAAGGTTCGCAAGGACCTGTCGCTACTCGGGTCTTTCGGGACCCGCGGCACCGGTTACGACGTCGCCTTCCTGCTGGCCCAGATCGACCGGGCGCTCGGCGCCGAGGACGACTGGCCGGTGCTGGTGGTCGGGATCGGCAACCTCGGCACCGCCCTCGTGAACTCCGAGGGCTTCGGCACGCGCGGGTTCCGCATCCACGCGCTGTTCGACGCCGACCCGGCCGTGATCGGGCGGCGGGTGGGCCAGCTGGAGGTCCGCTCGGTCGCGACGCTTCCTCACATGCACGGGCTCGGCGGGTCGGCCATCGGCGTCGTGGCCACGCCGGCGTCGGCGGCCCAAGAGGTCACCGACGCACTGGTCGGCATCGGCGTGACGGCGATCTTGAATTTTGCGCCGCAGGTCCTGAGCGTGCCGCCGCACGTGCAGCTCCGCCACGTCGACCTCGGGACCGAGCTCCAGGTGCTGAGCTTCTTCCAGCTCCGCCGGCGTCTGGAGGACCGCACCGCCGTGCCCGGGGCGACCTCGTGACTGGCGCCATCCCCAGGGGACCGGCACACTGGGCCACGGCCGACGCGCGGTCGTCGGCGTGGCGGAGCGCCCCGGCGTCCCCCGTCCCGTGCCGGCAGCGCCGGCGGCCCGATCCAAGGAGGCGTGCAGCGCCGTGTCCGTCGTCGTCGTAGGGCTCGAGCACCGGCACGTTCCGCTCGACGTCCTCGAGCGGGTGGCAGTGACCGGGGCGGAGGCGACCGAGGTGCTGGCCGGCCTGCGGACCCACCAGAACCTCGCCGAGATCGTGGTGCTCTCGACCTGTCTGCGCACCGAGGTCTACGCGGTGGTCGACCGGTTCCACGACGCGGTGTTCGAGCTCCAAGAGTTCTTTGCCAAGCGGGCCGAGCTGGCCGTCGAGGACCTCGAGTCGCTCGGCACGGTCCGCTTCGACGACGACGTGGCCACCCACCTGTTCGTCGTGGCAGCCGGCCTCGAGTCGGCGGTGCTCGGCGAGTCCGAGGTGCTGGGCCAGGTGCGCCGGGCCTTCGAGCTCTCCGACCGCGAGCACGCTGCCGGCCCGGTGCTGGCCGGCCTGTTCCGCGAAGCGGTGCGGGTCGGTCGCCGGGCCAGGGCCGAGACCGCCATCTCCCGCGGCACCACCTCGTTCGCACACGCCGCCGTCGCGCTGGCGACCCAGCGGCTCGACGGCGGGCTGGGGGGTCGGGACGTCGCCGTCATCGGCGCCGGCGAGATCGGGGCCGGGGTCCTCCATGCGCTCACCTCGCTGCCGGCCGGCGCCGGGCCCGAGCGTGTCGTCGTGGCCAACCGCACCGCGTCCCGCTCGGAAGCCCTCGCCGATCCGACCCGCAACGTGGTCGCGACCGACCTCGATGATCTCGCGACGGTGGTCGCCGGCGCCGACGTGGTGTTCAGCGCGCTGGAGGTGCCGTCGCCGGTGTTGGGAACCGCCGAACTGACCCCGGCCCAAGGCCGGAGCCAGCCTCTCCTCGTCATCGACCTCGGCATGCCTCGGAACGTCGACGCCGTCGCGGCTGCGGCCGACGGCGTCACCGTGCTCGGCATGGACGAGCTGCGCGACTCGGTGGCGCGGGTGGCCGAGGAGCGTCGGGCCGAAGTCGACGCCGTCCTCGAAATTGTGAACGAGGAGCTCGACCGGTACCGCGCCGATGTCCGCGGCCGGGGCGCCGCGCCGGTCATCGCGGCGTTGCGCGACAAGCTCGAGACGCTGCGGGTGACCGAGCTGGACCGCCAACGGGCCCAGCTGCCCGCCTTGGCCGACGAGGAGTGGGCCAAGGTCGAGCAGGCCAGCCAGGCTGCGTTGGCCAAGGCCCTGCACCATCCGACCGTCCTCCTCAAGGAGACCGCCGGGACCCCGCGAGGCGAACGCCTCGTCGAGGCCCTGCGCGCGCTCTTCGATCTCTAGGGCGATGTCCGCTTCGGCGCGCGATGCCGGGGCCGTCGACTGGCCCGAAGGCCGTCCCGTCCGGCTAGCCACCCGAGGGTCTCCGCTGGCCCGCCGTCAGACCGACATGGTCGTCCACCTCCTCTCCCAGGGCCGGCCCGGGCTGGTCGTCGAGCCCGTGATCGTCCGGACCGAGGGAGACCGAAGGGTCGAGGAGCCCCTCGAACGCATCGGCGGCCAGGGCGTCTTCGTGAAGGAGGTCCAGCAAGCGGTGCTCGACGGAAGGGCCGACGCGGCCGTGCACTCCGCCAAGGACCTCCCGCCGGTCACTCCGCCCGGCCTGGTCCTGGCGGCCGTGCCGGAGCGGGGCGATGTTCGGGACGCCCTGGTGGGCTCGACGCTGGCCGACCTGGCGCCAGGGGCGCGGGTGGCCACCGGAGCGGCCCGACGGAGGGTGCAGCTCGCCAACCTGCGGCCCGACCTCTCGTTCGTCGAGGCGCGCGGGAACATCGCCACCCGCATCGCCAAGGCGGGGACCGGGAGCGCCGACGCCGTGGTGGTGGCGGCGGCGGCGCTGGAGCGGCTGAACATCACCTCGCAAGCCGCCGAGATCTTCGCGCCGTCCGTGCTGCTCCCCCAGGTGGGGCAAGGCGCGATCGCGGTCGAGGGCCGCGTCGACGACCCGGCCACGCTCGGGCTGCTCGGGCTGATCGACGACGAGCCCGCGCACCGGGCTCTGGCGGCCGAGCGGGCGCTGCTCGTCGCGCTGGGCGCATCGTGCTCGCTGCCGGTCGGGGGATGGGCGGTCGCCGACGGCGCGGCGCTCGAGCTCCGTGGGATGGTCGCGACCGCCGATGGTCGGATCGTGCTGCACGCGTGCGGGCGGGGGGACGACCCCGAGGCCCTGGGGCGAGAGGTCGCCCGGTCGCTGCTCGAGGACTGCGGGGCGGCCGAACTCCTCGACGGGCCGGCGCGTTCGGGAGCGTCTGGGTGACCGTCTACCTGGTCGGCGCGGGCCCCGGCGATCCCGGTCTCATCACCAGGAAGGGCGCCGAGATCCTGGCCCGGGCCGACGTCGTCGTCTACGACCGGCTGATCGACCACTCGTTGCTCGCCCTGGCGCCACGCCGCGCGCTCCTCGTCGATGCCGGCAAGCGGCCGGCCGGGTCCGTCGAGGAGCCCGACGTCGGCGCCGGCTCGGGCGCGGCGCGTCAGGCCGACATCAGCGCCCTCCTGGTCGCGCACGGCCGCGACGGCGGCACGGTGGTGCGGCTGAAGGGCGGCGACCCCTTCCTGTTCGGCCGGGGCGGCGAGGAGGCGCAGGCGCTCACCAAGGCGGGCATCCCCTGGGAGGTCGTGCCGGGGGTGTCGTCGTCGCTCGCGGTGCCGGCGGCGGCCGGGATCCCGGTCACCCAGCGCGGCCTGTCGACGTCGGTCACCGTCGTCACCGGGCAGGTCGGCGACGAGACGCGGCCCGGCGGCGTCGACTGGGAGTCCCTGGCCCGGGCCAACGGGACCCTGGTGATCCTGATGGGGATGGCCACCCGGGCCGAGATCGCACGGCGCCTCCAGGCGGGCGGGCGGCCTCCCGACGAGCCGGTCGCCGTCGTCGAATGGGGGACCACCCCGCGCCAGCGGGTGGAGCGGACCACCCTGGCCGAGCTCGAGTCGGTGCGGCTGGGCTCGCCGGCGGTGATCGTGGTGGGGCCGGTGGCCGCTCTCGGGCTCCGCTCGATCGACCCGCGGCCACTGCGGGGCCGGACGGTCGTCGTGACCCGGGCCCCGGCCCAGGCCGGCGCGCTCAGCCGGGGCCTCTCGAGGGCGGGGGCGCGGGTGATCGAGCTCCCGGTGATCGAGATCGACGACGCGCCGGGCGAGCGGGCCGCGCTGGAGCGGGCCGCCGGCGCGGTGGCCGACTACCGGTGGCTGGCCTTCACCTCGGCCAACGCGGTCGACCGGTTCATCCCGTTGGTGCGGGACGTGCGGGCGTTCGCCGCCACCAAGCTGGCGGCGGTCGGCCGGGCCACCGCCGGCGCGCTCGAGGCCCACCATCTGCTGGCCGATCTGGTCCCGTCCCGTTCGACCGCCGAGGCCCTGGCGGCCGAGTTCGCGAAGGCCGTGGGCAACGGGCGGGTCCTGTTCGTGAAGGCGGCCGGGGCGGCAAACGCGCTGGCCCGCGGGCTCGAGGACAAGGGCTGGGCGGTCGACGAGGTCGTCGCCTACCGGACCATCGACGCCTCGCCGCCCCCCGCCGCCGTGGCGTCGACCCTGGCCGGCGCCGACGTGGTCACCTTCGCGTCGGCTTCCGCGGTCACGTCCTATCTCCGGCTGCGCGACACCGACGGCCGGCCGCTGGCCGTCCCGCCGGTGGTGGCCTGCATCGGCCCCTCGACCGCGGTGGCGGCCCGGGCCGCCGGCCTCACGGTCGCGATCGAGCCGGCCAAGCTCTCGGTCGAGGCCCTGGTGGTCGCGATCGCGGCCCACCTGGGGGCGTTGCCGGGGGCCTGAGGCACCGTAGGCTGGGACGATGAGCTTCCCGGAGCGGCGCATGCGGCGCCTCCGGCGGACCCCGGCCCTCCGCCGCCTGGTGGCCGAGACCCGGCTGTCGGTCGACGACCTGGTGGCGCCGATGTTCGTCCGGGAGCGGATCGGGGAGCCGGTCCCGATCGTCTCGATGCCGGGGCACGCCCAGCACACCGTGCCGTCGCTCCTGGCCGAGGCCAAGCGCCTGGTCGCCCTGGGGGTGCCGGCGATCGTCGTCTTCGGGGTCCCGGCGGCCAAGGACGCGACCGGCACCGGGGCCAGCGACCCGGACGGCATCGCCCAGGTCGCCCTGGCCGAGCTCAAGGGGGCGCTCGGCGAAGAGGTCGTGCTGATCGCCGACCTGTGCCTCGACGAGTACACCGACCACGGCCACTGCGGGGTGGTGCGGCCCGACGGCACGGTCGACAACGACGCCACGCTCGAGCGGTACCGGGAGGTGGCGGTCGCGCAGGCCCGGGCCGGGGCCGACGTGGTGGCGCCCAGCGGGATGATGGACGGCCAGGTCGCCGCGGTCCGGGGCGCGCTCGACGGTGCCGGCTTCACCGAGACCTCGATCCTCGCCTACGCGTCGAAGTACGCGTCGGCCCTCTACGGCCCGTTCCGGGAGGCCGTCGACGTCACGATCGCGGGCGGCGGCGACCGCCGCGCCTACCAGCAGAATCCGGCCAACGCGCGCGAGTCGCTCGCCGAGGTCGACCTCGACCTGGCCGAGGGGGCCGACATCGTGATGGTGAAGACGGCCCTCACCAACCTCGACGTCATCAGCCAGGTCCGGGCGCGGGTCGGGGTGCCGGTGTGCGCCTACCAGGTGAGCGGCGAATACGCGATGGTGAAGGCGGCCGGCGAGCGGGGGTGGATCGACCCGGGCGCGGTGGCGGCCGAGCAGCTCCTCTCGATCAAGCGGGCCGGCGCCGACTTCATCCTCACCTACTTCGCCGGCGAGATCGCCGAAGCGCTCGGTGGCTGAGGGGGGGTCGCCCTCCAACGAGGACTGGTTCGCCCGGGCCCAGGCGGTGATCCCGGGCGGGGTTGACTCGCCGGTCCGGTCGTTCTCCTCGGTCGGCGGCACGCCGTTCACGGTCGTGCGCGGCGAGGGCGCCCATGTCTACGACGCCGAGGGCACCCGGTACCTCGACTTCGTCCAGTCCTACGGCGCCATCCTGCTCGGGCACGCCCACCCGGTGGTCAGCGAGGCGATCATCGAGGCGGCCGCGCTCGGCACCACCTTCGGCATGCCGACCCCCGGCGAGGTCTTGCTGGCCGAGGACATCTGCGCGCGGGTGCCCGGGTGCGAGCGGGTCCGGCTGGTGTCATCGGGCACCGAGGCGGCCATGAGCGCGTTGCGGCTGGCCCGCGGCGTGACCGGGCGCGACCGCATCGTGAAGTTCGACGGCTGCTACCACGGCCACGCCGACGCGCTGCTGGCCGGTGGGGGGAGCGGGGTCGCCATGCTCGGCCTGCCCGGGTCGGCCGGGGTGCCGGCGGCGGCGGTCGCCGACACGCTGGTCGTCCCCTACAACGTCGTCCCCGACCTCGACGACTCGGTGGCCTGTGTGATCGTCGAGCCGGTGGCCGCCAACATGAGCCTGGTCCCGCCGGTCGCCGGGTTCTTGGAGGGCCTTCGGGCGGCCTGCGACCGGGCGGGCGCGCTGCTGGTGTTCGACGAGGTGATCAGCGGCTTCCGGCTGGGCCCGGGCGGGGCCACCGCCCGCTACGAGGTGACCCCCGACCTGTGGTGCTTCGGCAAGGTCATCGGCGGCGGCCTGCCGGTCGGCGCGTTCGGCGGCCGGGCTCAGCTCACCGAGGCGCTCGCCCCGACCGGAGCGGTCTACCAGGCCGGCACGCTTTCCGGGAACCCACTCGCCACGGCGGCGGGCCACGCGGTGCTGTCCAGCGTCGGGGACGCCGACTACGGCGGGCTGTCCGAGCGCGCCGAGCGGTTCGCCTCGGCGCTCGAGGCTGCGATCTGCCAAGGCGGACTCGGCGCGCGGGCCAGCGCGGTCGGACCGCTGGTCGGGCTGGTGGTCGGGCGGCCCGGCACCGCCCCGCCCCGCCCCGGCGACCTCGACGATGTCCGGGCGGTCGTCGCCGACGGCGCCTACCCCCGGCTCTTCCATGCCTTGCTCGAGCGCGGCGTGGCGCTCCCGCCGGGCCCGTACGAGGCGCTGTTCCCCGGCCTCGCCCACACCGACGAGCAGCTGGACAGCGCTGTCTCTGCCGCCGGGGAGGCCGCGTCCGAGGTGGCGGAGGGTTGGAAAGGAGACTGAAGATGTCGGCGACTCTCAAGCTGACCCATAAGGCGATCGGAGTGGAGGTCCGTCGTGGCACCTACGACGTCGTGGTCGACGGTGAGCGTGTCGGGTCTCTCGAGATGAACGACACGATCGAGTTGCCAATCGAAGCTGGACATCACACCCTGCAGGTCCGCAACGGCCGAAACTTGAGCCGCACTCTGGACTTCGACTCGGCCGAGGGCCAGGTCGTCGCCTTCCGATGCACCGGAAAGAGGTTCTTGCCGATCTTTCTCGTGTCGTTCGTCGTGCCACGCCTGGCGCTCTCGCTCCGTCCGGAGTAGCAGGTCGCTCCGAGTCGACAGCGGGGCCACCGAACTGGTGGCCCGGATACCAGCGATGCGACCTCGGCGGTGGTGGCTCGCTCGGAGTGACGGTCAGGCCCTGCCGACGCCCATGCGTTCGAGCACGTCGGCTGCGCCGACCATGGCTCGGAACCCGACCTCGGCCACGCCGGTCGTCTGGGGTCGCATGAGATTGGCCATGATCCGCATGAGCTGGGCCATGAAGGCCCGGGAGTGCATGCCGAGGGACACGCACCTCCGCATGCGATCGGGGTCGCTGATCAGCCGGACGAAGGCCCGCCCGACCCGGTAGTAGTCGCCGTAGGCGTTGTCGAGCCGCTGCTCGTAGGCCCCGAGCGCTCCGGGCCCGCCGCCGGCCAGGGCCTCGCCGAGGTACGACGCGGCCATCCGCCCGGTCTCGTACCCATAGGCGATGCCTTCGCCGTTGAACGGGTTGATGAGCCCGCCGGCGTCGCCGACCACCACGGTGTTGGAGCCCACCCGGGGCCCGACCGCCATTCCCATCGGGAGCCGGCCGCCGGTGGCCGGCCCGCAGGCCGTCTCGGGACCGATGCCCCACGACGCCGGGGCCTGCTCGACGAACGCGTCCATGAGCTTCGCCGTGTTGAGCCCCTTCCAGCGCCGATCGGTGGACAGCAAGCCGACGCCGACGTTCACCCGACCGTCGCCAAGGGGGAAGATCCAGCCGTAGCCGGGGACGACGTCGCCGCTGGCGTCGCGGATGTCGAGGTGCGACTCGATCATGTCGTCGTCGTGGCGCTCGGAGCGGTAGTAGCCGCGCATCGCCATGCCCTGGGGGTAGTCGCGATCGCGAGCGGTGCCGAGGGATCGCCCGAACCGGGAGTTTGCCCCATCGGCGACCACGACGAAGCGGGCCCGGATCTCGATCGGGTCGGCTCCCTGCTTCGTCCTCACCAGCGCGCCGGCGCAGCCGCCGAGAGAGCCCGACCCGCCCGACCCGGTGGGCTCCAGCGGCTCGAGAGCCTCCGCGCCCTGGTGGACGGTCGCCCCGGCCTTGACGGCCCGGTCGGCGAGGAGGGAGTCCAGGTCGTGGCGCGTGATCGTGTAGCCGTAGCGGGGGAATCCGGGGACGTCGGGCCACTCGAGCGCGATCGTCCGGCCGAATGCAACCGAGCGCAGGCCGCGGTAGCGGTGGGCGCCGGCCATGGCGTCCTCCACCCCCATGTCGGCCAGCTGGCGGACCGCCCGGGGGGTGAGGCCGTCCCCGCAGGTCTTCTCGCGCGGGACCTCCTTCTTCTCCACGAC